>NZ_JBYCKY010000240.1:0-1217 GCF_057473605.1 Mycobacterium sp. TH-M82
GGCGTACCAGGCGAAGACGTCATCGCGCGGCGCATCGACCACGCTCGAAAATTCCAGGGCCATCCCTCGACGGTAGCCAACGATCGGGCTTCGGCGATCGGGCTTCGGCGATCGGGCTTCGGCGACCGGGCTTCGGCGACCGGGCTTCAGCGATCGGGCAGGGCGTGCTCGGCGATCGGCAGTCGGGGCCGCGGCTGCCGATCGCCGCGCTTGGCCGCCAGATACACCTGCGCGGTCTGCTCGGCCACCGTCTGCCAGGAGAAGTCGCAGGTCAGCCGCTCGCGGGCGGCGCGGGCGCGCCGCTGCGCGGCCCCCGGATCGTCGAGTACGGTGCGCACCGCCGACGCCAGGCCCGCCACGTCGCGCGGTGGGCACGACACTCCGGTTGTGCCGTTGATCACTGCCTCGCCCAGCCCCCCGATGTTCGTGGTCACCAGCGGCGCGCCGGCCGCGGCGGCTTCCAGGGCGACGATCCCGAACGGCTCGTAGTGACTGGGCAGCACCGCGGCGTCGGCCCGGTGCAGCGCCGTCAGCAGATCGGCGTGGCCGAGGTGGCCGACGAACCGGGTCGCCCGCAGCACCCGGTGTCGTCGGGCCTGTTCGACGAGCCAGTCCCGCTGGGTTCCGGTTCCAGCGACGGTCAAGGTGGTGCCGGGGTGGGTTCGCCTGACCCGTGGCAGGGCCGCGATGATGTCGTGCGCCCCCTTCTCGTATTCCAGGCGGCCCAGGTAGAGCAGTTCGGCAGGCCCGGTGCGCGGCCGGCGCGGCGCGAACGGCCAGCGCGTCACGTCGATGCCGTTGCGGATCACGGTGATGCCGGCCAGGCCGGGGCCGAACAACTCGGTGATCTCCTCGGCCATCGACCCCGAACACGTGATCAGCGAATCGGATTCGCGCACCAGCCACGACTCGATCGCGTGAACCTGCCGGCTGATCGTCCCGGACACCCAGCCCGAATGCCGCCCGGCTTCGGTGGCGTGAATCGTGGAAATCATTGGCACGTCGTAGAACTGGGCCAGCGCGATGGCCGGGTGGGCGACCAGCCAGTCGTGTGCGTGCACGACGTCGGGGCGCCACGGCCGGTCGGTGTCGTGGCGTTTGATGACCATCCCGGCTCGGATCATCGCGTGGCCCATCGCCAGGGTCCAGGCCATCATGTCGGTGCCGAAGCCGAACTCGTGCGGGTCCTGCGCGGCCGCGATCACCCGGACGCCCTC
>NZ_JBYCKY010000241.1:0-3872 GCF_057473605.1 Mycobacterium sp. TH-M82
TGAGTTTTGGGCGACCTGGTGTCCACGTTGCCGGATGGCGGCACCGGTCCTCGAGGCGATCGCCACCGAGCAAGCGGGCCAGCTCACCGTCGCCAAATTGGACGTGGACGCCAATCCGGTGAGGGCGCGCGAGTTTCAGATCGTTGCGACCCCCACGCTGATCCTGTTCAAGGATGGTCAACCGGTGCGACGGATCGTCGGCGCCAAGGCTAAGGAGGCATATCTGCGGGAGCTTTCCGAGGCCATTCCCGGCCTCGTCTAGCTCAAACGATCGCCCGCTGAGCCACACCGGCATGAAGCGCGCGCTACTTTTCCTCAGATCGCCAGAGCGGCAGCGGCGTCGACGATGGCCCCGTAGGCGGCATGGGCCGACAACGCAACGACAGGAGCGCCGATCCCCCAGTTGAGCATGATCAATCCGGGCGGTTCCAGCAGGGCGACATCGGGGGCGCTGGTGCTGGGCTTGCCCATACGGGGGTGGACCACCGGCAGCAGGATGTTCACCGGGGCGGTGCCGGCGAACATGCCGTGCGCCAGGCCCAGCAGCGCCCCAGCCCGGCCCCAGCGTGATGGGTAACGGCAATTATCGCGTAGTAGCCGAGGCCGAAGAGCTGCCCGAACACGGAGTGCATCACATACCCGATCGCCTTAGCCTGAATCCGTGGACGAACCGGTGATTTGATCGGCGTCAGGCTGCACGGACACCAGGCCGGTCACCGTCTGCCCCATCATCGAGGACACTTAGACACCCGATCGGCCAGCCATGCCCCGACGGTGTGGGTGACTTGCTCAGCTCGGACCCTCGGCCGCAGAAGTTGGTTCTGGGGTATTGGCGTGTTCGGTTGTGCAGCAGTTCGATTCGATCTGCAATGGGGACCGGGCATCGTGGCGGCGGCAGCCGGTGGCGGCCGCGATCACGATGAGAACCACGGCAACCAAGGTGATCTGGTCGCTGATCCAGGTGGATGTAGCGGCGGAGAACCCGGCCATGCCCCGTTGCTGTTGGCGCTGCTGCCATGGACCGCGGCGGGGTACCAGTACCAGGCGAGGTAGGTACCGCTGACGACGAGGAAGGCGGCGGTGATGCGGCCCGCGTAACGGGCCAGTGCGGTCAACCGGCTGGTCAATGCGGCACCCGAGGCGCCCGCCGCGGCGAGGGCTGTGCGGATCTGGTCGGCGGTGGGATCGGTGGCCCGGTAGGTGACCTTCCCGGCGGGTTCAACGACGAGCAGGGTGCTCAGCGCGGAGGCCTTGTAGGCACGGCTGAGGGTGGCGCCGGTGTCGATGGTGGTGGGCAGCTCGGGGCTGTCGATGGCGTGCAGGAATCCGGTGATGGCGTCTTTGGTGGCGCCGGGATCCATGTCCACAGCCAGGAGTTGGGTTTTGTCACCGACCGTGGTCGCGGCCTGGGCCAGCGACTTGCCGCCGCCGAGGCATTCACCGCAGCCGACGGAGAAGAAGAACACCGCTGCCGGCTTGTCGGCGGGTATCCGCACGGTGGCGCCGGCGAGGGTGGTCACCACGGTGGTGGGCGGGTTAACGGCGGTCGGTGCGGAGGTGCTCGTGGTGGAGTTGCACGCGGTCAGCCCGGTCGCAGCAACGGCGGTGAAGGCGGTGGCGAGGAAAGGGCGGCGGTGTCGCTGGGTGGCCGAACGTGTCATCGGTGGCGGGGACCTCTCTCGGCGTCGGGGGCCGGGTTGATGCGGGGGCAGCAGTCCAGGGCGGCGGCGTTGTCGATGGCCAGCGACCGGGCGAGCACGACCAGGTCGCCGACCCGGGGGTCGCCGACCGAATAGCGCAGTTTGCGGCCGTCGCGACGGGAGACGACGTATCCGCAATCGGTGAGACACGCCAGATGTATCGACACCCGTGGCTGCGTGATCCCGGCGTGCTCGACGCAGTCGGCCACGGTGCGTTCACCAGCCAGGATGTATTCCAGGATCTTCAGACGGGTGGGATCGGACAGGGCGCGGAAGAACCGCGCCACGGTATCGGAATGCGAACAGTGATCTTCCACCACCGCGGTCGCGGCACGGCCGGGAGTGGGCAACATGCGGGACCTCCAACCCTTCCATACTATTCGTTGAGCCGAATACTATACTGCAATGGATCTATTCGGCAAGGCGAATACTGAAGCGGGTTGCGGCGGTGCGGCCGGAGCCCGCGACACGGAGGAGAACCGCCCCATGGGATATGACCTGGCAGTGATCGGTTCGGGTGCGGCGGCGTTCGCCGCCGCGATCGCCGCGCGGCAGAAGGGGCGCAGCGTGGTAATGATCGAACGCGCCACTACCGGTGGCACGTGCGTGAATATGGGGTGTGTGCCGTCGAAGGCGCTGCTGGCTGCCGCCGCGGCCCGCCATGTCGCGGGCGCGCAGGCGTTCCCGGGGATCACAACCGATGCCGGTCCGGTGGATATCGCCACGCTGATCGCGGGCAAAGACCGCCTGATCGAGGGGTTGCGCACGGAGAAGTACATCGACCTGGCCGCCGACTACGACTGGCCGATCATGCGCGGCCAGGCTGCCTTCGTCGAGGGTCCCGCATTGGTGGTCGCCCCGAACGGCAGCGGTGGCACCGTGCGGGTCGGGGCGGCGAATTATCTGGTTGCGACCGGCTCGGCGCCGTGGGTGCCGCCGGTGGACGGGCTGGCCGAGTCCGGCTATCTGACCTCGGCGACTGTGATGGCGATCGATCGAATACCCGAGTCGCTGGTGGTTCTCGGTGGCGGCTATGTGGCGTTGGAGCAGGCGCAGCTGTTCGCCCGCCTCGGGGCGGAGGTCATCATCCTGGTACGCGGCGGCCGGCTCGCGCGGGCCGAGGAGCCGCAGGTCAGCGAGGTCATCGCCGGGGTGTTCGCCGAGGAAGGCATCACGGTGGTGACCGGCGCTCAGCTACGGCAGGTGCGCCGCGGCCCGGCCGGCGAGGTCACCGCGACCGCAGTCGTCGACGGCGACGGACGCGAGTTCCGCGCCGAGCGTGTGCTGGTTGCGACGGGCCGCCGCCCAGTGACCGACGGATTGAATCTGGACGCAGTCGGGGTGAAGGTCGCCGCGCGCGGGCAGGTGGTGGTCGACGAGTACCTGCGCACCAGCAACCCGCGAATCTGGGCCGCCGGTGATGTCACGGGGTATCCGCAGTTCGTGTATGTCGCCGCCACGCACGGCAACCTGGTCGCCGACAACGCCCTCGACGGCGCCTCGCGCACTCTCGACTACACCGCGCTGCCGCGGGTCACGTTCACCACCCCGACCATCGCGTCGGTGGGGCTGACCGACACTGCGGCCGTGCAGGCCGGGTACTCGTGTCAATGCCGGGTGCTGCCGCTGGGCTATGTGCCCCGCGCGCTGGTCAACCGCGACACCCGGGGTCTGGTCAAGATCGTCGCCGAGCGCGACACCGGCCGCATCCTGGGCGTGCACATGATCGCCGAGGGCGCCGGTGACGCGATCCAATCTGCCGTCTACGCAGTGCAATCCGGCATGACCACCGGGCAGATGGCCGGCACGTGGGCCCCGTATCTGACCATGGCCGAGGCGCTGAAACTCGCCGCGCAGGCCTTCACCCGCGATATCGCCAAACTGTCGTGTTGTGCCTGACCAACCCGGGAGAGATCAGCGACTAGTGCGGTTCGCGTAACCGCCGAACAAAGTCGGCCATGGCCGTGCCGATCTCGTCCGGGCTGTCCTCCTGGACGAAATGCACACCTCTGATGTTGATTTCGGTTTGGTTGTGCCAGGTACGAACGAACTCGCGGATACGGCCGCGCACGATCGCCCCGGGTTCAGCGTTGATGAACAGCTTGGGCACATCGCTTTTCGACAGCCATGTCGCGTAGTCGTTCACGACTGCTATGACGTCTGCCGGCTCGC
>NZ_JBYCKY010000242.1:0-10290 GCF_057473605.1 Mycobacterium sp. TH-M82
GTTCGCTCACGACGACCTGATCGCCGTCGATTTATTCAGCGGTTTCGGCGGCCTCACCCAAGGCATCGAACGCGCCGGGTTCACCACGATCATGGCGGCCATTCACTGGTCGACAGGCATGTTGGACTCTACACTTTCGGCCCGATCCGCAACATTGGGGACATGCTGATGGTCACGCGCCGCCAGCACCAGTCCGCTCTGGCCATCGGCGACCTCCTGCGGCATACTGTTGGGCTGGCGGTTGGCCGGCGCAACCGGACTTACGGAGTGACCTATGCACCGCCACTTGGCCCTGCCCGGCGCCGACATCGCAATCGTCGATTGGTCAGCGAAGCTCTACGAGCGCACTCGTACTCGCGGCCACCAGATCGCCATGCCCATCGGGTTAGGCCACCGACTCTTGTTGACCACTCGGGGCCGCTCCTACCGCGAACTCGTCGGCGCTCCAAAGGATCTGGACAACACAGACTGGATCATCGACGAGTTCGACCACAACTTCAACGCGCTCGCCATAGCCAGCTTGCGCTACCACCTGGACTTCTCGGTCTGCGACAACTCGGACCGGCGCGAGGTGTACGAGGACCTGATCGCGCGACTGGCCGAACCGCCCCCTGACTTCGCCGACACACCGGAGGAAGAGGTGATTGCCAGCCCGCCCCGGGAACACTTGAAGGAGTGGTTCAACCGTGAACGCAGCCCGGAGTACCTGGCCCTCAGTGTGCGCTACCGCCAGCGTGAGGCCGACTATCAATCTCGGATCCAGCAGGCCCGCCACAACTTCGTCGACATCATGCCCCAGCTGTGGTCGTGAGGCACCTCGCCGGTTCCGCTGAGGTCCCGACCATGACCTCGCGCGTCTGGGCCATCGTCAGCATGTGGGTAACAGCTGGGGGGCGTGCGAGAACACCAGGAGTTCGTCGAGCTGCGCGTCGCGATCATCGACACAGCCCGGAGTGCTGAAGTCGACCCCGACGGCACCCCCACCACCCGGCCAGCCGCCGGTGCACTCCAGGTGACTCCCAAATTCACAGTCAACGAGTTCACCGCAAGGAGCGCTGGCTCCGACATTCTTGATTAGACGACTCCCGAATCGGCGGTCAAAGTCAGGCCCGAAATACCCGGCACGCGACTGGCGGCGGTGTTTGATGTCCTCAACGCCCGGAATGAACTGTGAGGACGTATGCCAGCGCAATGGATCGTCGATGCGACGTCAGCGCTCGGTGATGCCTGCAAGAGAAAGTTGGCCGGCCCAGGAGAAGCCGAGGCCGCGATCCGAGCCCCCATTGAAGAACTGTTTGCCGCCGCCGGCCAGAATCTGTCCCTGACAGTCGTCCCTCACGACGAGGTCAGAGACACCGACCGCGGCGTCCGCCCGGACTACGCGATCCGCGTCGACGGCGCGATCACCGGCTACCTAGAGGTCAAGAAACCGGGAGCCAACCTGGATCCCGAATCGTTCACCGGCCACAACAAGCGCCAATGGGAACGCCAACGCGACTTTCCCAACTTGATATACACCAACGGAACCGAATGGCGGCTCTTCCACCACGGCGAGCCCGTCGGGAACCCCGTGCACCTGGCCGGCGGCCCGCTGCGCACCGCGGGAACCAGACTTGCCTGTGGGGACGACTTCGAGGTTCTGCTGACGGATTTTCTGCGGTGGGATCCCGTCGACATCGCCGGCGTCGTCGCACTCGTTCGCGAAGTCGCACCGCTATGCCGGCTCCTGCGCGCGGAAGTCCTCGACCAGCTCGACCAAGAACGCCGCGCGATCGCCGCCGGCGCCAAGGAAGCCGATCAGCCGTTCCATGGCCTCGCCCGCGACTGGCGCGCCCTGTTGTTTCCCACTGCTACCGACGACGTCTTCGCCGACGGCTACGCCCAGGCCGTCACCTTCGCGTTGCTGCTGGCCCGCACTGAGAACATCGACCTGGCAGCCGCCGGCAGCTTGCACGAGGTCGGCACGAAGCTGGCCGCACAGCACTCCCTGATGTCACGGGCCCTGCAGCTGCTCACCGACTACGTTGCCGCAGACTTCCGGGTGACACTTGACTTGCTCGTGCGAGTGATCGGCGCCGTCGACTGGCCGAAAGTTCGTGCAGGGAACCGTGATACATATCTGCATCTCTACGAACGGTTCCTTGGCGAATACGACCCTGAGCTCCGTAAGCTCTCCGGCTCGTACTACACGCCACACCAGGTCATCGAGCAGATGGTCCGTCTAGCCGAAGATGTGCTCGTCCAACGCTTAGACCGGCCAGATGGGTTCGCCGACCCATCAGTGGTGGTCGCGGATCCGGCGATGGGAACCGGCGGGTATTTGACGCAGGTCATCGAGCACGTCGCCGAACGCGTCGAGGCCCGCGACGGTAAAGGCGCCGTCGCCGGTGCAGTGACCGACCTGGCGACCAGGCTCTACGGATTCGAACTGCAGATGGGACCGTTCGCCGTCGCAGAGCTGCGCGCCACCGACCTGCTCGCCGATATTGGTGCCAACTTGCCGGCTAAAGGGCTCGGTCTGTTCGTCACCGACACCCTCGACGACCCGTACGCCGAGCAGACCCAACTGGGCTCTGGACTGGAACTGATCAGCCGCTCCCGTAAACGCGCCGCCCGCGTCAAAGCCAAAACCAAAGTGACTGTGGTACTTGGCAATCCGCCTTATCGGGAAAGAGCCGAAGGCATGGGCGGCTGGGTGGAAAACGGCAGCGGCGCCGACCCCTGCAAACCCCTCGACGACTTCCGCGCGTCCGGTAACGGCCGCCACGAATTCAACCTGAAGAACCTCTACGTCTACTTCTGGCGTTGGGGCACATGGAAAGTCTTCGACGCCAACAAAGACCAACCGAACGGCGACACCGGAATCGTCTGCTACATCACCACATCGGGCTACCTGCGCGGCCCCGGATTCAAAGGGATGCGCGAATATCTGCGCCGCAACACCACCGAAGGCTGGATCATCGACGTCTCACCCGAAGGGCAACGCCCCGAGGTAGCCACCCGCATCTTCCCGGGCGTCCAACAACCCCTGGCGATCGCCATCTTCACCCGAACCCCGCACTGCGACCCGCAGACCCCCGCCCAGATTCACTACACCGCCGTGCACGGTCACCGCGCCGAAAAGTACGACGCCCTGGCCAAACTGAACCTCCTCACCACACAGTGGCACCCCACACGCACCGCATGGCAGGCCCCGTTCACCCCCGCCGCCGAATCCCAGTGGGACGACTATCCCGCACTCAACGACCTGCTGCCCTGGAGCAGCACCGGAGTCACCGCCAACCGCAACTGGCCCAGCTCACCCACCCCGGCAGTCCTCAAGCAGCGACTACGACGACTCATCTCAGAGTCGGACCCTGCCCGAAAAGCACTGCTATTCAAAGCAACACGCGACCGCACCCTCTCATCCACCACCACGCCCCTGGCATCGGACACCGAACAAAAGACCGACCGCCCATTCACCGCAGAAACCCTCAGCTACGCCACCACCGCACACATCGCCCGGTACGGTTCACGAGCATTCGACCGACAATGGATCATCGCCGACAGCCGCCTGCTCGACCAGGCCCGCCCACCCTTATGGGCAGCGCGCGGACCCAGGCAAGTATTCACGGTCGAACAGCACGCCGAACCGATCAGCGACGGCCCGGGAACCATCTTTTCCGCACTGATCCCTGACGCCCACCACTTCAACGGGCGCGGTGGCCGAACACTGCCACTACTGCACCCCGGCGGCCGCCCCAACATTGCAAAAGGGCTTCTCGGTGCGCTGTCCACGATCAGCCGCCGCGAACTCACCGCCGACGACCTGATCGGCTACATCGCCGGCGTCACCGCCCACCCCGGCTTCACCGAACAATTCGCCGCTGAACTGGAAACCCCAGGGATCCGTGTACCGATCACCAACGACCCCGAACTGTTCCAACACGCCATCGACCTCGGCCACCACGTCATCTGGCTGCACACCTACGCCGAACGGTTCACCACCATCCACGGCAACGACGTCCGATACCCCGCAGGGGACCCGCACCGCATCACCAACCTGACCGCTGTCAACACCATGCCGACCGCAATGACCTACGACCCCGCCACCGCAACCATCCACCTCGGCGGCGGCTCATTCGGCCCTGTCCCGCAACCGGTTTGGGACTACACCGTCGGTGGCCGCGAAGTCGTCAAATCCTGGTTCAACTACCGCAAGACCAACCCGACCGGCCGCCGCACCAGCCCCCTGGACGACATCAACGCCACCACATGGCCAACCGAGTGGAACGGCGAACTCATCGACCTACTGTCGGTGCTCAGCCGCCTCGTCGAACTGGAGCCCGCACAGGACGACCTACTCGACGCCATCCTCGCTAAACCGGTCGCCAGCCAGACCGACCTCACCACCGCCGGAGTGACCTGGCCCGGCCCCAGCGCTAACGACCCCCAGCGCCGCCCCAACTATGCGGCAGCAGGCGAGGACCAAAAGGCCGAGAGCATGGATGGGCAGCTCGGCTTCACGTTCGGAGGCGGCTAAGCAGGACCCTAGACGAGCTGCCCGTTCTCGACGAAGAAGGCCAACTGCCGAGTCCCGACCAAGTTATTCACAGGGTTATCCACAGGCCGCGGGTGAATGTCGGTGCGCCGTCATACAGTTGGTGCGGGCAGCTCAGAACGAACTGCCGCCAGAGACGCCAAGGCCCTGCCGACGCGGACTCCGACAGGGCCTTGGCGTGTATTTGGCAATACCGGCACAGCCTAGAGGGTGGGTGATCCCCCGGCAGGGGGTTCGGCCGCATTTCGGGGTCGATGCGGCCTGGTCGCGGCAACGCACCAGGAGAATGACCCTTGTCCGAACTACCGCTACCGCGCCGATCGGTCCGTGACTTCTGCAAGCATCACGGACTCTCTCGCGCCCAATACCTCGACCTCCGCGCAAAGGCCAAGGTCATCCCGAAGTCTTACGACTCGATGTTGTTAGAGAAGGATCAACGCGCACTAATGCGCGAGATAGGCGCTGAGAAGCACAGCGATCAGCTGATGCGCAAGATTCGGGAGCGCCCGAGGGTTACTACACGATTTGTGCCGCGGACGGCGAAGCCTCCCGTCGATTACGAGGTGCAGATCGCCCGAATGGCGGACTCACTGAGCAAGTGGAGGGCACCGTTGACCGAGCTGGCCAAAGGTCACAACTCCGTTAACGGAAGGGGACGATGCCGGCGCTGTCATGAGGAAGCGCCGTGCACGACGAAGAAGACCCTGACCGAACTCGACAACGAGTTCGTGGAGCGGATGGCCGTGGCCGACTCAGGCCAGTTCGAAAGTGTTGATGCAAAACAACGTCTCGACCAGCTACGCGATGCCCGGGACCGGTGGCGGCGGGCGCTCACGCGACTAACGATCGAGCACATGCTCGAAGATGCGAAGGGACGCTGCACCGTCTGCGCTGTCCGGGGGCCGTGCGACGTCAAGAAAGCGGTGACGCGGGTCAACAAAGGCATAGCCCGCGAGATCGAAAAGTTCGCGACGATGGACGAAGGCCAGCTGGAAGTGGCGCTCGGGAACCGCCGACAGATCACCCGCAGCTGGGACGACGAGGACGACTACCGGGATGCCGCGGACGCCGGCACCTCATAGAGTGGCCCAGGTGTCGCAGCGCTGGGTAACCGCATCGGTTCTGCAGATAAGTGTTCAGCCCCAGTATTATTGGTGCTGAAGAGACGTGTTGATCAAGGTTCCTAACCGACTACCGGATAGCTAGCCCAGCAGCGTGCGGGCGAAACGCGTGACGTCATACCTACAGCATCAACGAGCCCTTCGAAAACATAACGAAGCTCGGCTTGGGCGGCCGTTGCTAGCTCCGTGCAGGCCCACAGCGACACCTCCATCCTGCTGCGCTTGCATCAAGTACGGAGGCGGACGACATTGTTCTGGTCGCGCTCGATGGACAGTTCGGTGATCACGGCGGAGAGCGTTCGTATGCGTTGGCGGAGTTGGGTGTTTTCGGCGATCAGCTCGTTGATGCGTTGGTGTGCTTGTGTGAGCTCGTGGCTGGTCGCGATGATGAGCCGCGGTGAAATAGCTTGTTGTGCAAGTTGTTTGAAGCTGGCGATGAGGTCGGGGTACTGCTCGTAGAGTCGTGTGCGTTGGACTCCGGACTCTTTGGCGAGTTCGACGACGGTGTGGTGGCCCGTGGCGCGTACTGGGTTGCCGGAGATGAGGCGGTCGATCGCTTCCTCGACCTGCTTTCGTTCGATGTCGTTGTCTGCCAACATCCATACCTCTCTGATCAGTCCGATTCGCTGGTGGCTGCGTGGTTATCGATGGCCAGTTGCAGCCGTTGGCACCGTTGCTTCAGTCGGGTGCGTAGCGGTGCTGGTAGCAGCGGGTCTGCGGCCCGTTCGCTGAGGGTGGTGACGGTTTTGTGCACGGCGGTGATATCGCGATCGGTGTAGGTGATGTTGCCGCACGACAGCCGGCACCTCGCCCAGTCCGGGCCGGTCTCATCGCCGCGGTCCCGACAGGCGGCGGTCTCTTGCCGGTAGACGCAGGTGAGGAGGGCACCGTGGTGGATATCTAACGCCGGGTTTGTCCCTATTCTGCGCAGTTGGGCTGCGCTGGTGATCGTCGTGCCGGCGAATTGGGGTCGGCTGTCGAGGCGGGTGCGGTAGTTGTCGGACGCTGGTCCGGAGACATGTTCGCCGTTGCGTAAGCGTTCCGCGTCGTCGTGGAGTTGCTCGGCGCGCAGCAGTAGTGCTTCGAAGTTGAGATCGCCGGTGAATCCCGCATCGGCTAGCCCGGCGTAGCCCTGCATGATTTGGGTGCGTACGTGTCCGTATTGAGTTGCCCCGGCGATGATTCCGTTGGGTCGGTGCACGATATGCCAAGCAAGCGTCCGCCGTAGTCGCGGAGCGGTGATGTCGCCGTCGGGATCGGCCGGGATGGCGGGATGGCCTGTGGCAGGGGCGATTTCCTCGTTGAACCAGATGATGAATTCGCGCAGATCAACATTGATTTTGCCTGGAGTTCGTGGCTTGGTGGAAGCGGACTCGTACCAGTTGCCGGAGCGTATTTTGCCGCCGGGAAACAGCAGTTCGCCGGGAGTGATCGCTTCCAGGACGGCTACGGCGTCGGCTACTTCGTTGGTCACCACCCAGGGGATGGTTGCGGGGGAACGCTTGCGGCGTTCTGCGGTGGTCTTGAGCTGCTCGCCTGACATGAAGATCAGGCCGAGGCGCTTATCGCGGGTGATGCAATCGCGGCGCAGATTGAGCGCCTCGCCCGTACGCACCCCTGATAGGTATGCGATGACGAGAAAGCAGGCGGTGACGACGTGGTGGATGACTGGCAGAAGTTCTGAAACATCGAGTGGACGGTTGCGCCATCGGCCGTTCAGCGCGGTGAATCGTCTGACGATGAGCCAGTCGCGCTTGAAGGGAAGTCCACTGTTCGCCAATCGATTCCGTACATCTGAGTTGAGTATCGTGTCGCGGTCTACCCACGCGGCGACGCTGAAACCGACGGCGTCGGGTACGAGCCCCTCAGCGGTATGGACCGCGGGGACCGGCAGGTTGTTGTCGATCATCGCAGGGATCAACCGATCGATCTGGTCCAATAGTGTGGGCCATCGGTAGAACTCACGTGCCAGTAGCCGGCGCTCGTCAGATGCAACGGACTGTGCGATCCTGCGGATTGTCAACAGGCGATTAGTGACGGTAGCGATATCTTTCGCTATCGCCGACACCGTGAACAGCGCCGCCGATAGCAGCGGTTCCATCACATCGGCGTCGATTCGGGGTGTGCGATTGATGACTCCGGGTCCTGGATCGTCGACGAGTCGGGCGGCGGTGGTGGGCCCGAAAGGTTGCGGCGAAGGCAGCCGGCAGTCCTCGGGCAGGTGGTTGCGGTAGGCGTGCAGCCGCTGCACCGCCAGGAGCGCGCGCCGTCGCCACGCGGTTGTCTTGGTGAGTTCCTGCACATGCTGGCGGTACTTGTCGAGGTGATCAGAGGTGACATCGGCAAAGCACGTGATGTCGCGCTCATCGAGCCACCGCAGAAATTCCCGCAAAAAGGGAAGGTCAGCAATGATCGTCTTGACCTCTGGGTATGGGCTGCGTGCGAATGGCAGACGAGGCGCGTCGTCGATCACGTTGAGCAGGGCAAAGACGTACAGTTTTACGCTCGGTCGTAGTCGTTCGGGGTAGGTGCTCCAGCGAATCGTCAACGTTGGGGCATGACGATCAGGGATGCCAGGGTCAAGGTTCCACGTCGTATCGCCGAAAACGGACAACGTGTCGCGATCTGTCTCGGGTCGCAATGAACGGGATTGCAGTACAACACTATTGGGTGTCACTGCGATAACGGCGATGACCGCGGCCGCATCTGGCGCTAACGGAGCTGTCATGGCGTGTCGAAGTCTCCTCGCAGCAGGTGATCAACACGCAGCCGATCATGGTCGGTGGTTTCTGCACGTGCCTTGTTGATCTGCGCCGGGGTGTAGAACGTGAAGATGTCATCGAGCTGGGCCAGGGGACCCGCATAACGGCGAATCCAGTTTTCAGCCGGGAGTTCGGCTTGCTGGTCACGAATCCGGTCAGCGACCAGCAGCTGGGCCGGCAGATGGCGAGGAAAAGCGCGGGCGTTCACGCAATCCAGACAGGTCAAGAATGCCTGCCGGCACGGGCGATCGTTGTCGAAAGGGGAATGCTCGAAGTCGCTGCACTCTCCCAACACGGTGTCGTTCGACGACGGTGCGGCCTCGGCCTCGGAGGGCTCCGGTTTGACGGTGATCTGGCGGCGGGCCAACGCCTTGGTGACCTGGTCGTTGAGCGCTTCGTGGACGACACCGTAGCCCTCTTCACGGACTTTCTTCATGCGCCGCAAATAGTGGTGGTGCATCGAGCGCGATTGCCCGATGGGCACGCGGGACATCTCGATCCGCGTTTTTCGCAGCCGGTCGAGACTGATCGTCGATAGCGTCTCGTCGATGGCGGTATCCCCGGTCAGCCACGGCGCGACCCAGTCGGGAATGCGGCCCATCGAATTAGGTAACCCCGCGCGAAACGGTGCCATATTTCTATTCTTTTTGCCGGTGTAGTGCTTGCCGGTGAAGAAGGCGAACGCCGTGTCGGTGTTGAGTTGCTTGCGGGTCAGCTCAGTGAGCTCGAGCACGGTGAGATACACCCCGACGGGCGTCGCCAACGATGGCTTTATCCCGTCCAGGGAGCTCGACGTTAGTGGCAGCGTCACCTTCGCATTGGCTCCGCGGCGTGGCTTGTTGGTTTCCACGAGCGCGACAGCGGCTTCATCGTCTCCGGTTGCACGAAGGTGGCGCGCTGGCAACGTGTTCAGCACCGACGCGTTAAAACCGGTGAGCGCGGCCAACAGCACCGCCAGCGCCCACGCCTCCGTTGTCGTCAGGTGAATGAGCGCCATCAATCCTGGTCGGCCCCGCCCGATGCCCTGTGCCAGCCGGCGCGCCTCGGTGCTCGGTGCGCCGGTGACTTTTGATCGCGGCAGATCGCCTGTGCGTTCGCAGTGATCTAACGCCACCGCCAACTTTCGCTTCGGGTCGTCATCAAGGAGGGCGTCAAGACGGCCCGCGCGCAGATCCGCGATCAACCCGCGATGTTTGCGGATTCGATTCTGGGCCTGCCGCACAATTTCGCGCATGACGGAACAGATGCGTTCAAGCTCTGCGTCGGTGTATGGTTCCCGCGCGCTATCCGGCCGTGGAATGCGGTGGCGCGCAAGCTCATACACCACATCCTCTGGGACTTCAGGGCAGTAGCGCAATAGGCTGCGCATCACGCCTAGCTGGCGGCTGTTCGGTTCAGCTAGGGCCAGCATGCGAGCATCCGCTGCAGTGAGATCGGCCAACGTCGTAAGTTTAGGCCGCGTCGTGGCAATCCATCGCGTAATGATCGCAACCGTCGGCGGGATGTTCTTCGCCGTCCCAAGACGCTTCCAGGTGCCCATCGGCCCGATAGCAATTTCAGCGGCGACCGCCAGCTCTAGTTGAATGCTCTGGGGCACAGGATATTTCGAGAAATCGACAGACAGCTTTTGACTGCCGTCCTCGCTAACAAACAGCAGCGTCGTCCCGTCACGCCGCGACTCGGGTTTCCACGACGCGGACGGCAGTGCCGCGCTACGCCCCCGCCGGGCACTCACGGCCCGGTTACCGACAATACGCGAGGTTCATTGGCACTGAGGACCCCGATCAGTCGTTCCAGGGCCGCCCGGTCATCGGAATCCATAACAGCCACGAGTTGGTCGACCTGCAAACTTTGGAATGGCTCTAAG
>NZ_JBYCKY010000243.1:0-4690 GCF_057473605.1 Mycobacterium sp. TH-M82
AGAAGCGGTTCATGAAGATCGTCTCGCTGGCCCCGGAGGTGCTGTAGATGAAGGTGCACAAGGGCGACACCGTGCTGGTCATCGCCGGCAAGGACAAAGGCGCCAAAGGCAAAGTGCTGAAGGCCTACCCGACCCGCGACCGGGTGCTGGTGCAGGGCGTGAACCGGATCAAGAAGCACACCGCGATCACCACCAGCCAGTCCGGCGCGCAGTCCGGTGGGATCGTCACCCAGGAGGCCCCGATTCATGTCTCCAACGTGATGGTGGTCGACTCCGACGGTAAGCCGACCCGGGTGGGTTACCGGGTGGATTCCGAGACCGGCAAGAAGGTCCGCATCGCCAAGCGCAACGGCAAGGACATCGTGTTATGACGAGTATGACGACGACTGAAACCCCGCCAAAAGTTCAGCCCCGGCTGAAGGTGCGCTACCGCGAAGAGATCCGGGACGCTCTGCGGAGCCAGTTCAAATACGCCAACGTCATGCAGGTCCCGACCGTGGTGAAGGTCGTCGTCAACATGGGTGTCGGCGAGGCGGCCCGGGATGCCAAGTTGATCAACAGCGCCGTCAACGACCTGGCGCTGATCACCGGGCAGCGTCCGGAGATCCGTCGGGCCCGTAGGTCGGTCGCGCAGTTCAAGCTGCGCGAAGGCATGCCGATCGGAGCCCGGGCGACGCTGCGCGGCGACCGGATGTGGGAGTTTTTGGACCGGCTCACCTCGATCGCGCTGCCGCGAATCCGGGACTTTCGCGGCCTGTCGCCCAATCAGTTCGACGGCGTCGGCAACTACAGTCTCGGGCTGGCCGAACAGTTGGTGTTCCACGAGATAGACATGGACTCCGTCGACCGCACCCGCGGGATGAACATCACCGTCGTCACCTCGGCGGCGACCGACGACGAAGGACGAGCGCTGTTGCGGGCCCTCGGCTTTCCGTTCAAGGAGAACTGAACTACATGGCGAAGAAGGCGTTGGTCAACAAGGCGGCGCGCAAGCCCAAGTTCGCGGTGCGCGGCTACACCCGTTGCAGCAGGTGCGGCCGGCCACGCGCGGTGTTCCGCAAGTTCGGGCTGTGCCGGATCTGCCTGCGCGCGATGGCGCATGCCGGCGAGCTGCCCGGTGTGCAGAAGAGCAGCTGGTGAAGCGCGGTAAGCCCGGCGGGGAAACCGCTGCGAGGAAGGTGATTTCGCGCCGATGACCATGACGGATCCGATCGCAGACTTTCTGACCCGGCTGCGCAACGCCAACTCGGCATACCACGACGAGGTGACTCTGCCGCATTCGAAGATCAAGGCCAACATCGCTGAGATCCTCATGCGGGAGGGCTATATCACCGACTACCACGTCGAGGATGCCCGGGTGGGCAAGGCGCTGGTGGTGCAGCTCAAGTACGGCCCGAACCGGGAGCGCAGCCTGGCCGGCCTGCGCCGGGTGTCCAAGCCCGGCCTGCGGGTGTATGCGAAATCGACCAATCTGCCGCGGGTGCTCGGCGGCCTGGGCGTGGCGATCATTTCCACCTCGTCGGGTCTGCTCACCGACCGTCAGGCGTCCCGGCAGGGCGTCGGCGGAGAAGTCCTCGCGTACGTGTGGTGAGGGGAATTTAGCTATGTCGCGCATTGGTAAGCGGCCTATTCCGGTTCCGTCCGGGGTCGACGTGACCATCGACGGACAGGACGTGTCGGTCAAGGGACCGAAGGGCACCCTGGGGCTCAAGGTCACCGAACCGATCCGCATCGCGCGTAACGACGACGGTGCTCTGCTGGTGACGCGCCCGGACGACGAACGCCGCAGCCGATCACTGCACGGTCTGAACCGGACGCTGGTGGCCAATTTGATCACCGGGGTTTCGGAGGGCTACGTCACCAAGATGGAGATCTTCGGTGTCGGTTACCGGGTGCAGCTCAAGGGCTCCAACCTGGAGTTCACGCTGGGTTACAGCCATCCGGTGGTGGTACAGGCGCCGGAAGGCATCTCCTTCGCGGTGGAGACCCCCACCAAGTTCTCCGTCTCGGGTATCGACAAGCAGAAGGTCGGCCAGGTGTCGGCGAACATCCGCCGCCTCCGCCGTTCCGACCCGTACAAGGGCAAGGGCGTGCGCTACGAGGGTGAGCAGGTCCGCCGCAAGGTCGGAAAGACAGGTAAGTAGTCATGGCGCAAGCACAATCAGGCACCGAGGTACGGAAGACGGTGGGGCAGAGCGTCTCTGAAGCCAGGCGCATCGCCCGTCGGCGTAGGCATGCGCGACTTCGCAAGAAGATCTCGGGGACCGCTGAGCGGCCCCGGCTGGTGGTGCACCGCTCCTCCCGGCACATTCACGTGCAACTGGTCGACGATCTCAACGGCACCACCCTCGCCGCCGCCTCGTCGATCGAGGCCGATGTGCGTGGCGTGCAGGGCGACAAGAAGGCCCACAGCGTCCGGGTTGGCCAGCTGATCGCTGAGCGGGCCAAGGCTGCCGGCATCGACACCGTGGTGTTCGACCGGGGTGGCTACACCTACGGCGGGCGGATCGCCGCGTTGGCCGATGCCGCGCGCGAAGGCGGATTGACGTTTTAAATGAGCGTCGGCGACGATGCAGAGCGAAGCGATGAGGAGGAGCGGCGCCAAATGAACCGCATCTCAACCGAAACTGGAAGGAACCCGTGATGGCCGAGATGGCCGAGCAGCCGACCGCAGGGGCCGCCGCTCCGGACACCGGCAATGCAGCCCACACCGAACGCAGCGAACGCGGTCAACACAGTGAACGCGGCGAACGCCGCGGCGAGGGACGTGATGGCCGGGGTCGCCGCGACGGTGGCCACGGCGGTCGAGGCCGCGAGGGCGACAAAAACCACCTGGAGCGTGTCGTCGCGATCAATCGGGTTTCCAAGGTGGTCAAGGGTGGCCGCCGGTTCAGCTTCACCGCGCTGGTGGTCGTCGGCGACGGCAACGGCATGGTCGGCGTCGGCTACGGCAAGGCCAAGGAAGTCCCCTCCGCGATCGCCAAGGGCGTCGAGGAAGCCCGCAAGGACTTCTTCCGGGTGCCGTTGATCGGCGGCACCATCACCCACCCGGTGCAGGGCGAGGCGGCGGCGGGGGTGGTGTTGCTGCGCCCGGCCAGCCCCGGTACCGGGGTGATCGCCGGCGGTGCCGTTCGGGCCGTGCTGGAATGCGCTGGGGTGCACGACATCTTATCCAAGTCGCTGGGCAGCGACAATGCGATCAACGTGGTGCGCGCCACCGTCGCTGCGCTGAAGATGCTGCAGCGCCCCGAGGAGGTAGCTGCGCGACGCGGCTTGCCGATCGAAGACGTCGCGCCGGCGGTGATGCTCAAGGCGCGGCGGGAGAGCCGGGAAAGCGACGTGCTGACCGCAGCGCGTGAAGGAACGACATGACGCGCGCCGGCGACGTTGCCGCGGGGGCACCTCCCGCTTGCGGGGGACCTTGCGGGGGACCTTGCGGGGGACGAAGCGATGAGAAGGAGCGGCGCAGATGGCCAAAGCAGAGCTGAAGATCACCCAGGTGCGCAGCACCATCGGCGCCCGCTGGAAGCAGCGGGAGAGCCTGCGAACCCTGGGGCTGCGCAAGATTCGTCAATCGGTGGTGCGTGAGGACAACGCCCAGACCCGGGGCCTGATCGCGGTGGTCCACCACCTCGTCAAGGTGGAGGAAGCCTGATGCCCATCAAGCTGCACGACCTGCGCCCTGCCCCCGGCTCGAAGACCAAACGCACCCGCGTGGGTCGCGGTGAGGGCTCCAAGGGCAAGACCGCCGGACGCGGCACCAAGGGCACCGGGGCGCGCAAGAACGTGCCGGCGCGATTCGAGGGTGGTCAGATGCCGATCCACATGCGTCTGCCCAAGCTCAAAGGTTTCCGCAACCGGTTCCGCACCGAGTACGAGATCGTCAACGTCGGCGATCTGGGCCGGCTGTTCCCGGGCGGCGGCGCGATCGGCGTCGCCGATCTGGTTGCCAGGGGGGCGGTGCGGAAGAACTCGCTGGTGAAAGTGCTCGGCGACGGCAAGCTCGCCGTCAAGGTCGACGTCACCGCGCACAAATTCAGCGGCAGCGCCCGGGAGAAGATCACCGCCGCCGGAGGTTCGGCCACCGAGCTGTAGTTGCCGCCAGGGGGATCACCTCCCCGGCGAGCGTGCGTGAAATCGGATTTCTCATCGGTGTGTCGGCCGGGGACGCACCCTCGCGGCTGCTCGGTAGGCTGGAAAGCCATGTTCGCTTTTCTGCCCCACCTGCCCGGCTTGCCCGGCATGGACGACGTGCGGACCCTGGCACGGCGTATCGACACCGCCCGCCACCACGGCGTGCCCAGCGGCTGTGTGCTCGAACTGGACCTGCAGTCTGTCCCGCACGAGACCGGCGGCTTCGACCCGCTGGCGTTGATCAGCCCCGGCGGGCGATTACCGTTGCTGCACAGCGTGGTAGCCGCGATTCATCGCGCGGCCGACGATCCGCGCGTTGCCGGCCTCATTGCGCGGGTACAGCTTCCGCCGGCGCCGGCCGGGCCGGTTCAGGAGTTGCGGGAGGCGATCGCGGCTTTCACCGCGGCCAAGCCGTCGCTGGCCTGGGCCGAGACCTACCCGGGGACCCTGTCGTACTACCTGGCGTCGGCGTTCGGCGAGGTCTGGATGCAGCCGTCGGGAACGGTCGGGCTGGTCGGGTTCGCGACCAACGCGTTGTTCCTGCGTTCCGCGCTGG
>NZ_JBYCKY010000244.1:0-2114 GCF_057473605.1 Mycobacterium sp. TH-M82
CGGTGAAAAGACGTGTCCGGTACGCAGAATCGGCACCCACCCTCGACGCGGTGGTATGTCCGGCTGATGGTGCAGCCTGGCGATCCGGTGGTGGGGCGTTGCCACCGTCGTCGGGAGGACCGTCCGGATCCGGATCGGAGTCGGGGTTCGGACCGGCCTCTGCGGGCGGCAGCAACTCGTCGAGTTCGCTGTCGTCGAGCCCGGGCGCGTCGAACGGTTTGCGCCGGCGCCGGTGCGGCAGTGCCAGCCGCGCGGCCACCCGCAGGTCCTCGACGGCGACCTCGTCACGGCCCTGCCAGGCCGCGTGGGCGACCGCGGTGCGCGCGGTGACGACGTCGCCGCGCAGACCGTCCACCTCGAACGCCGCGCAGACCTCGCCCACCTTCAGCAGCATGCCGTCGTGCAGCCGCACGCCGGCCAGCCGGGCCTGTGCACCCCGGATCCGGGTCCGCAGCCGGTCCTCGGCATCGGCGTATCGGCTCCGGAAGGCCTCGGGTTCGTCGTCGAAGGCAAGGCGCCGGCGCACCGCCTCGGCCCGCAGCGCGGGATCACGCGGGGCGGCCACCTCGACGGTGAGTCCGAACCGGTCGAGAAGCTGCGGACGCAGCTCTCCCTCCTCGGGGTTCATCGTGCCAACCAGCACGAACCGTGCGGCGTGGGTGACCGATACCCCGTCGCGTTCCACGGTGAGCTGGCCCATCGCGGCGGCGTCGAGCAGCAGGTCGACGAGGTGGTCGGCGAGCAGGTTGACCTCGTCGACGTAGAGGATCCCCCGGTGCGCCCTGGCCAGCAGCCCCGGCTCGAAATCGACCGCGCCCGCGGTGAGCGCGCGTTCGAGGTGAATCGATCCGACGACGCGATCCTCGGTGGCACCCACCGGCAACTCGACCAGCCGAACCGGGCGGGTCTGCACCGCCGCGTCGCCGGGGAACGGTCCGTCCGGGGAGAGCGGGTCCGCCTCGGCCGGGTCGCTGGAGAACCGGTCGGCGGCGATCACCTCGATGGGCGGCAGCACCCGGGTCAGGGCGCGCACCAACGTCGATTTGGCCGTACCCTTCTCGCCGCGGATCAACACCCCGCCGATGCCGGGCGAGACCACTGCCAGGACCAGGGCCAGCGCCATATCGTCCAGGCCGCCTGGTGCGTCCGGGTCGCCGCCGAGGACGGCGGGGAAGGGGTAGCGCTGTCGCATGACTGCTCCGCTCGTGGTGACCGGGTCGCGCGATCGGCCTACGGGCTGGACCGTTCTCACCGACGCTACGGATTACCGTAGCGAACCGTCATGCGGCGCCCGCGTTCTCCAGGCTCAAACCAGCATCATCGCAGCTGGGCAGATGTTTGCCGAACAATCCGCCATCGCAGTCCGATACGCTCTAGCATCGCCGCTGTGCCTGCGGCAGCCCAGCGTCTCACGGTGGTCGGCATCGGGGCCGACGGCTGGGCCGGGCTGCCGGAGACGACGCGCTCGGTCATCATGGCGGCCGACGTGGTGATCGGCGCGCCGCGGCAACTGGAGTCGTTGCCCGCGGTGACCGGCCAGCAGCGACGGACCTGGCCGTCGCCGCTGCGCGCCGGGCTGCCGGGGTTGTTCGAGAACCTGGCCGGGCTGAACGTCGTGGCGCTGGCGTCGGGCGATCCGATGATCAGCGGCGTCGGCAGCACGCTGGTCGAGATGTTCGGCGCCGACCGGGTCGAGGTGTTACCGGCGGTGTCCTCGGTGGCGCTGGCCCGCGCCCGGCTCGGCTGGTTCGCGGAGTCCACCGCGGTCATCCGGGTTGGTGACGCCCACGCGGTGCTGCGTGAGCTGGCGCCGGGCCGTCGGCTGCTGGTGCTCTCGGCCGACGAGCACACCCCGGCGCAGGTGGCGGTGCTGCTGGTCGACAGGGGCTACGGGGCCAGCCGGATGGTGGTGTTCGGCAATCTCGGCGGCGCGTCGGAGTCGAGGCTGGAAACCACACCCGAGACGCTGAGCGGCCCGGTGTCGAGGCTGAACATCGTGGCACTGGAGTTGGCCGGCCCGTTGCTGACCGGCTGGGCAACGGGCTTGCCCGACAGTGCTTTCGACCACGACGGTCAGCTGACCAAGCGGGATCTGCGCGCGTCTGCCTTGGCCC
>NZ_JBYCKY010000245.1:0-4729 GCF_057473605.1 Mycobacterium sp. TH-M82
GCGCTCCCAGCTTGCGCGCTACGGAGGCGATGACCGGAGCACCGCCGGTACCGGTGCCGCCGCCCTCGGCGGCGGTGACCAACACCTTGTCGGCACCGCGCTGCTGCATTTCTATCTCGTCGTTGGCGTCCTCGGGGGCCTTGCGGCCCCCCGGGGGGTGGGCGCCGGCACCGCGCCCACGGGTGGAGTCGCGGCCGACGTCATGCTTGACGTCGGCGTCGCTCATCAACAGCGCCTGCGCGTCGGTGTTGATGGCGATGAACTCCACGCCCTTGAGGCCCTGCTCGATCATCCGGTTGACGGCATTGACACCGCCGCCGCCGATACCAACGACTTTGATGACGGCCAGGTAGTTGTGCGGAGGGGTCATCGTTTGTCTTCCTCACTGGTGGGACGTAATTCCTCGCTGGTGATACTGAGCTGGTAAACCCTCAACCTCAACCAAAGGCTTAGAGTTATGTCAAGTTGTTCTGCGCAATCGCCACGGTATGGCCGCTACGCTCGTCATCTCGGCAGGCGCGCCGAGATATGGCGGGCAAATTTCGCCCGATTTTCGTTGCGGGCCGCTACCTGACCGTCGGCAGATCCGGGCTGGACACGTCGTAGGTGTGGCCGGCCTGGGTCAGCAGGGCCGCCAGCTTCTGCGCCTTCTCCGCGGTGCGGTCGGTGCCGCCCCAGACCACCACCCGGCCGTCGGTCAGCGTCAGCGTGATCGAGGCGGTCGAAGGCGCGGCCACCCGGCTCACCTGGCCGGCGACCTCAGGTGCCAGCGCGGTCATCACCTGCAGGGCTGCCGTGGTGGCCGGATCGGCCGGGCCGGGGTTGTCGACATCGAGGTAGGGCAGCATCGGCGGTGCCGGCGCGGTCGCGAAATCGACTCCGTCTCGGTCGTACAGGTGCGGGCCGTCCGGGAAATCCTTCACCACCACCGGAACCCGCTCGACGACGGCGATCCGCAGCGCGGACGGGTACTGGCGCCGCACCCGGGTGCTGGCGACCCGCCGGATCACCGCGACACGGTCGGCGACCTGGCCGGTGTCGATCTGCAGCAGCGGCGTCCCGGGCTGCACTCTCGCTGCGTCGAGGACTTCGTCGCGACTCACCGCGCCGATCCCGGTGACCTCGATGCGCCGTGCCGACATCAGCGGGGTGAAATACAGGACGAGCCCGAGGCCGATCGCCGCCACCGCTGCCAGCACCGCAGCCAGCGCCACCTTCAAACCCCGGACGGTGCCCCGCGAAACGGATTTGGGCTCGTCGCCCGGCCGTGCCCGGGCCCGGCGTTTGGCTTCCCGGCGGGCCGCCTCGATCGCCTCGGCCCGGGTCTGGGCGGCACGGCGCTCGGCGCGTTCCCGCCGGGCCCGCCGGCGTGGGCCCTCCACGTCCTCCGGCGCCGGTTCGGCAGCGGGCCGGATGGCCGTGCCTTCGTCTGATTCCCCGGCCGACTCCTCGGTCGGCTCCCCGCCGCCGGGTTCGACGACCGGGTCGACGTCCACCGGGTCCACCGACGGTTCCTCCGGGCCGTTCGGCTGTGTCGTCATGGTCGTCACAGCACCCTCGGGTGTCCGGGTGCGCTTCGGTTGGCCCGCAACCGCAGCGCGGTCACGATCTCCGGGCCCAGCATGGTGACATCGCCGGCACCCATCGTGACGACGACGTCACCCGGCCTGGCCGCCGCGGCCACCTCCGGCGCCACCGCGGAGAAATCCGGCAGATAGTGCACCGGCACGCTGATGTGCTCGGCAATGCTGGCCCCGCTCACGCCCGGCATCGGTTGTTCGCGCGCACCGTAGACGTCGAGGACGAAAACTTCGTCGGCGCCGTCCAGCGCACGGCCGAACTGCGGTGCGAATGCCTTTGTCCGTGAATAGAGATGCGGCTGAAACACCACCAGACTGCGGCCGGACCCGCCCTGCTGCAGCAGATTGCGGACCGCGGCCAGCGTCGCGCTGATCTCAGTCGGATGATGCGCGTAGTCGTCGAAGACGCGCACCGAGCCCACGATGTCGACCAACTCGAAACGGCGGCGCACCCCTTCGAACCCGGCCAGCCCGTCGAGCGCCGGCTCGACCGGCGCACCGACCTCGGCCGCGGCCAGCAGCGCCCCCAGCGCGTTGAGTGCCATGTGCCGGCCGGGCACCGACAGCCGCATCACCCGCGTCAACCCGGCCAACGTGATCTGCGCGACCGCCCCGGTACCCTGCTGTTCCCAAGCCAGCAACTCCCCGCTCAGCGTGTGCGACGGCCCCGATCCGTACCGCAGCACCCGGATGCCGCGCCCGGCGCTGCGGTCGGCCAGTGCGGCCGCGCCCGGGTCGTCGGCACAGGCCACCAGCGCCGCGCCCGGGGCAAGGCGGGCCACAAATGAGTCGAAAACCGCTGTGTAGGCGTCGGCGCTGCCGAAGAAGTCCAGGTGGTCAGATTCGATGTTGGTGACCACGGCGACATTCGGGGTGTACTCCAGCAACGATCCGTCGCTTTCGTCGGCCTCGGCGACGAAGTAGCCGCCGCTGCCGTGATGGGCATTGGTGCCGGCCTCACCCAACTCGCCCCCGACCGCGAAAGACGGGTCCAGTCCGCAGTGCTGCAGTGCCACCACGAGCATGGACGTCGTCGTCGTCTTGCCGTGCGTGCCGGTGACCATCAGCGTGGTGCGGCCGGCCATCAGCTTGGTCAGCACCGCCGGACGCAGCACCACCGGGATGCCGCGCCGCCGGGCTTCGACCAGCTCGGGGTTGGTGTCGGGGATCGCGGCATGGGTGCTGACCACCGCCGTCACCCCACCGGACAGCAGATCCAGCGACGACGCATCGTGACCGATCCGGATCTGCGCACCTCGGGCACGCAGCGCCCGCACTCCACGGGATTCCTTGGCGTCCGACCCCGACACCAGCCCGCCGCGATCCAGCAGGATGCGGGCGATGCCGGACATGCCCGCTCCCCCGATCCCGACCATGTGCACCCGCAGCAGCTCGGGCGGCAGCTCGGCGGTCAAGGCCGCCGCCCCTGCCGCGCGACGTCCAATGCCACCTGAGCGACCCGCCGCGCCGCATCCGGACGCCCGGCCCGCCCGGCCGCTGCGGTCATCGCCGCCAGCCGTGGCTCGTCGGCGAGCAGTTCGGTTACCGTCCCGGCTACGAAGCCGGCGGTCAATTCGGCGTCGGCGACCAACAACCCACCGCCGGCCTCGACCACCGGCAGTGCGTTGAGCCGCTGCTCACCGTTGCCGATCGGCAGCGGCACGTAGACCGCGGGCAGCCCGACCGCGGACACTTCGGCGACCGTCATCGCGCCCGACCGGCAGATGGCCAGATCCGCTGCGGCGTAGGCCAGATCCATCCGGTCCAGGTATCCCACCGCGACATAGCGCGGAGAATCACCGCCGGCCGGTTCCGGCAGATCCAGCCTGTTCTTCGGACCATAGACGTGTAGCACCGAAATACCAGCGGCAGCAAGGTCTTTCGCTGCACTGGCGACGGCCCGGTTGATGGATCGCGCGCCCTGCGACCCACCGAACACCAGCAGCACCCGCGCGTCGTCGGCGAAGCCGAAAGCGGCGCGGGCCGCGGATCGCAACGCCGCACGGTCCAGCCTGGTGATCGCCGCGCGCACCGGAACGCCGACCACCTCGGCGCCGCGCAGCCCGCAATCGCCAACCGCCGAGAGCACCCGCCGTGCGGTGCGGACGCCGACCCGGTTGGCCAGCCCGGCCCTGGCATTGGCCTCGTGAATCACCACCGGGATGCGACGCCGGCGCACGCCCCGGGCGGCAAGGTATGCCGGCAGCGCCACATACCCGCCGAAACCGATCACCACGTCGGCCTCCGCGTCGTCGAGCACCGCCCGGGTCTGCCGCACCGCCCTGCGTAGGCGAACCGGGAGCCGGAACAGACCGGTGTTGAGCTTGCGGGGTAACGGCACCGGGGTGATCAGTGCGAGTCGGTATCCGCGCTCGGGCACCAACCTGGTCTCCAACCCGCGTCTGGTGCCCAGCGCGGTGATCCGGACGTCCGGGTCCAGGGCTGTCAGCGCATCGGCGACGGCCATCGCGGGCTCGACGTGGCCGCCGGTGCCGCCGCCCGCCAGGACGACCGACATCGGCGCGCCGGGCTTTGGGACCGAGTTGTTCACCCGTAACGCTGACCTTCCAGTGCGCGCGTGCGACCACGCGTCGATCGTTGGCCGCGTTGGCCGCGTTGGCCGCGTTGGCCGCCGTGGCCACTACGGCCTGAGCCTCCTCCATGATGCCTTGAGCGCGCGGCCGACCGACTCCGCGGCCCGGGCTGCCCGGGTTGTCGGCCGCCGGGCTGTGGGCCGGACCGCAGCCGGGCGCGCAGCGCCTCGACCCGTGTCGGCGCGTAGGGTTCGGGCGGCGGCAGCCGCAACAGCCGGTTCATCCGGTCGTCGCGGCCGGTCCGCAGCGCTGCCACCGCCTCGGGTTCGTGTCGTGCCGCGTTGGCCATCACGCCGATCATCACAAGTGTTGTCGCGGTGGATGTTCCGCCCGCGGAGATCAGCGGCAGCTGGATCCCGGTGACTGGCAGCAGGCCGATCACGTAGCCGACGTTGATAAACGATTGGCCGATCACCCACATCGTCGTCGTGGCGGTCAGCAGCCGCAGGAAAGGATCTACGGAGCGCCGTGCGATACGCATGCCGGTGTAGGCGAACAAGCCGAACAGCGCCAGCAATCCGAACCCGCCGATGAAGCCGAGCTCTTCGCCGACGA
>NZ_JBYCKY010000246.1:0-4502 GCF_057473605.1 Mycobacterium sp. TH-M82
GTGCTCTCTACATCCACCCCGACGAGTGTGTGGACTGTGGAGCCTGCGAGCCGGTCTGCCCGGTCGAGGCCATCTACTACGAGGACGACCTGCCCGAGGACCTGCAGCCCTATCTGGCCGACAACGCGGAGTTCTTCGTCGAAACCCTGCCAGGGCGCGACGAACCGCTGGGGTCGCCGGGTGGCGCCGCCAAGCTCGGTCCGCTCGGCGTCGACACACCGCTGGTTGCCAGCTTGCCGCCTCAGGGTGACGCACTCCAGGAGTGAGCGACATCGCCAGGTTGCCCGGAGGCCCCGGCGGACGCCGTTTCGACGTACTCCGGGCGCTGCAGGCCGCGGATGCCCCGGTCAGCATCGCGCACCTCGCCGGCGAGTTGAGTGTGCACCCCAACACCGTCCGCTTCCACCTGGGCACGCTGCTTGACGACGGCCGTGTCGAACTCGCCGAGTCCCAACACAGGGGGCGGGGGCGACCGGCGCTGATGTTTGCCGCGGTCCGTCAGATGGATCGCGGCGGAACTCGCCGCTATCGGCTGCTTGCCGAGATCCTCACCATCGGAATTGCGGCCGACGAGGATTCGCCCAGCAAGGCACTGGCGGCCGGCCGGGCCTGGGGGCAGCAGTTGGAGTCCCTGGCCGATGCCGCGAAACCAGTTGCCGCCGAGGAGTCCATCGATCATTTCGTCGACTTGCTCGACGAGCTGGGGTTGGCGCCCGGCCGCCGCCCAACCCCTTTCCCGCCTTGTCGCCATTCCATCTTTTGTCCGACTGCCCCCCGTTGGTGGGGTACGCGCCGCACGGGCGCCAACCCAAAGGACCCGAAGGGGCTGAAGGTGCTGAAGGTGCTGAAGGGGAGGTACAGGTGGGGTTCCGGCACTGCCCCTTCCTGGAACTCGCCGAATCCCAGACCGACGTGATCTGCCCGATCCATCTCGGGCTGATGCAGGGCGCGCTGGAAAGCTGGGCTGCCCCGGTCAAGGTGGACCGGCTGGATGCGTTCGTCGAACCGAACCTGTGCCTGGCCCGCTTCACCGCGGCACCCGCCGGCGGCCAGGGAAAGGCCGGTGGCAGTGGTGGAAAGGTGCGGGTGCAGCATTTCGCCGCGGGTCCGGTGCGAGTCGAAGAAGCCACCGTTTGAAGGTCGAGTTGAACCCCGACATCCCTGCCGGCAAACCCGGCAACACGAAGGACGCAAATTGATGGAATCCATCTCCCTGAAAGAGCTCGCCGCGCAGAAGCTGGCCGAGGCGCGGCAGCACCACAGCGGGCGCTCCGCGCACACCATCTACGGCGGGGCCGTCCACCACCTGCGCCAGACCCTGGTCGCGCTGGGGGCTGGCCAAGCGTTGGCCGAGCACGAAAGCCCGGGGGAGTCGACGCTGCAGGTGTTGCGTGGGCGGGTGCGTGTGACGGCCGGCGACGACGTCTGGGAAGGACAGGCCGGTGACTACCTGGCGCTCCCGCCCCACCGGCACGCGCTGGATGCCCTCGAGGATTCGGTCGTCATCTTGACCGTCGCCATGGCCAAGTCGCACTGACGTCTTTGCTGAGCGACTACTGACCGGTTGGGACCCGGTTGTGAGAACTGCTGTTACCCGGCACTCCAACGGCCAAGCCTGCCAGCGCCGCGCGGGTAACGTCGGTCAGGTGAGCACATCGACCGCCAACACCCCGGCCGCGGCGTCTGGAACATTCACCATCGGCGGTGACCTGACGGTCAACCGGCTCGGCTTCGGTGCGATGCGGCTGACCGGCCCCGGGGTGTGGGGGCCGCCCGCCGATCGGGGTGAGGCGGTGCGGTTACTGCATCGGGCGGTGGAGCTCGGCGTCAACTTCATCGACACCGCCGACTCGTACGGGCCCTACGTCTCCGAGGAGATTATCCGCGAGGCGCTGCATCCCTACCCGGGGCTGGTGATCGCCACCAAGGCGGGGCTGCTGCGCACTGGCCCGAACAAATGGGTTCCGCTGTCCAACCCGCACTACCTGCGCCAGGAAGTCGAGATGAGCCTGCGCCGGCTCGGCGTCGAACGCATCGACCTGTTCCAGCTGCACCGCATCGACCCGGATATCCCGTTGCAAGACCAGCTCGGCGAACTGGTGGCGCTGCGAAACGAGGGCAAGATCCGCCACATCGGCTTGTCGGAGGTCACCGTGGAACGGCTCGAGGCCGCCCGCCAGATCACCTCCATCGTGTCGGCGCAGAACAAGTACAACCTGACCGACCGTGGCGCCGACCCGCTGGTGGATGCCGTTACCGGTCAGGGCATCGCCTTCATTCCCTGGTTCCCGCTGGCAGCCGGACCGCTGGCCGCCAAAGACGGCCCGCTGGCCCAGATCGCCGGCGACCATCACGCCACGCCGTCTCAATTGGCATTGGCGTGGCTGCTCAAACGCTCCCCGGCGATACTGCCGATCCCGGGCACCTCGAGCATCGCGCACCTGGAGGAGAACGTTGCCGCGGCCGAGATCACGCTCAGCGACGCTGAATTCGAGGAGATAGCAGCCGCTGCTGTGGCCAGCGGCGCCTGAGCGGCCGGTCGCTGGCAGAACACGCCACTCGGCGCAATACGGTGTTTGGGTGGCCAGCGAGCATCCCCGGCACTCCGGTGGCGGATTCAACCCACCCGAACCGACCAGCAAAGGCGGGCCCGACTATGGCCGGTTCGTCGAGGCGGTGCGCGCCCTGGGCGACCACGCCCGCGCCGTCGACGCACCCGACGAGGTGATCAGCGCGGCCGCCGATGCGCTACAACAGGTGTGCGACCTGCTCGCGCCGTTTGACGCCGACGAGTGGTCGTCGCCCTCGGGGCGCCGGATGGACCTGCCGATGCGCGGCAATGTGCTGGCGGTGCCGATGAAGGTCACGCAGACCGACGACGGACGGCTGCACGGCTGGGCCCGGTTCCGCCGGTTTCATCTGGGACGCAACGGGGCGGTGCACGGCGGGGCCATCGCGTTGCTGTTCGACTCTTTGCTGGGTACCGCGTCGTGGCTGCTCACCCATGGGCCCTACCAGCGCACCGCCTATCTGCACGTCAACTACCGCAACATCGTTCCGATCGAGAAAAAGTTGCAGCTCGATGCGGGCATCAGCGGGGTAGCGGGCCGCAAGATCTTCGTCGAGGCCCGGCTGCGCGACGGCGAGACCCTGCTCACCGAAGCCGAGGCGCTTTTCGTCAAGCTCAAGCCCGGTCAGGCGTGAACGGCCACCCCGATAGCCCCGGATAGCATGGTCACGAGCCCTTTGACAACCCCGATACCCCTGGAGACCACGACATGAGCACGCCCGCGCAACCCGCCGGAGGAGCCCCGATCCGGGTGCCCGCCGGCACCACCGCGGCCGCCGCGGTGCGCGACGCGGGGTTGCCGGGCCGGGGCGCACCCGACGCGGTCGTGGTGGTGCGGGACGCCGACGGGAAGCTGCGCGACCTGAGCTGGGTTCCCGACCGTGACGTCGAGGTCAGCCCGGTGCCGGCCGACACCGACGACGGCCGCAGTGTGATCCGGCATTCCTGCGCGCACGTGCTGGCCCAGGCCGTCCAGGAGCTGTTCCCGGGCGCCAAGCTGGGCATCGGTCCACCGATCACCGACGGGTTTTACTACGACTTCGATGTGCCCGACGCGTTCACCCCCGAGGACCTGGCCGCGCTGGAGAAGCAGATGCGGGCGATCGTCAAGGAGGGGCAGCTGTTTCACCGCCGGGTCTACGACTCCACCGACGCCGCCCGGGCCGAACTGGCCGGAGAGCCCTACAAACTGGAATTGCTCTCCGGCGGTTTTGACAAGTCCGGCACCGAGATCATGGAGGTCGGCGGCGACGAGCTCACCGCCTACGACAATCTGAATCCGCGCACCCGGGACCGGGTTTGGGGGGATCTGTGCCGCGGCCCGCACATCCCGACGACCCGGTTCATACCGGCGTTCAAGCTCACCCGCTCCGCGGCGGCCTACTGGCGCGGCGACCAGAACAACGCCAGCCTGCAACGCATCTACGGCACCGCATGGGAGTCACAGGAGGCGCTGGAGGCTCACCTGGAGCTGATCGAGGAAGCCCAGCGGCGTGACCACCGCAAGCTGGGGGCCGAGCTGGACCTGTTCAGCTTTCCCGACGAAATCGGCTCCGGGCTACCGGTTTTCCACCCCAGGGGCGGGATCGTCCGCCGCGAGCTGGAGGAGTATTCGCGGCGCAAGCACATCGAGGCCGGCTACCAGTTCGTCAACACTCCGCACATCACCAAGGCGCAGCTGTATCAGACCTCGGGCCACCTGGAGTGGTACGCCGAGGGCATGTATCCGCCGATGCACATCGACGCCGAGTACGCCGACGACGGAACACTGCGCAAACCCGGGCAGGACTACTACCTCAAGCCGATGAACTGCCCGATGCACCACCTGATCTTCGGCTCCCGCGGCCGGTCCTACCGGGAACTGCCGCTGCGGCTCTTCGAGTTCGGCAGCGTGTACCGCTACGAGCGCTCCGGTGTGGTGCACGGGCTGACC
>NZ_JBYCKY010000247.1:0-3604 GCF_057473605.1 Mycobacterium sp. TH-M82
TGTCGACTGTCACGTAATTCCCCAGGGGTAGCCGTCACGTAATTCCCCAGGTTCGGAGCTGCTGGTGGTGAGGGTAGCGGGGTTGGCGGTCGGTGTCAGTTGGGGGTGGTTCCGGGGCGTTTGCGGGGCCGGTAGGACGGTCCGTCCATGAGGACCTGGTGGCTGGTGTTGATCAGCCGGTCGAGCAGTGATTCGGCGACCACGGGGTTGGGGAACAGCGGGTACCAATCAACTGGAGCTGGCACATGTTCGTTATGACCGATTTCCCCTGCTAGCTGGACTTTCGACTGCTCTGCGTGTCGCATCGATCTTCAAGGCATTATCGCGATATGTTAGGTGCTGCCTTAACGAGTTAGGTGGGAAGAAGGTGTGCGGGTGGTGGAGGGTCTCCGGCTGATTCCCGGTGGCGCCGTCCCGGTCGAGCCCGTTGTTAGGGATCCTGTTGTCTTTCAACGGGAATGCGTCGATGCGTTCGTGGCGTCGTGGCGGGCGCGCGGGTTTAGCCCGGTGACGATCGACAATGACATCGGGTTGTTGGAGCGGACGTTGGCCGCACTGGGGCGTCCGGCGTGGGAGGTCACCAGCGAGGACATCGATCGCGTGGTTGGCGAGCTGGCGGTGGCGGGCCGTTCGGCGTCGACGCGGCGCGAGTACGTGCAGATCTTCAAGGGGTTTCACCGGTTCCTGCAGGCCCGTAAGGCTGCCGAGATCGAGGCCGGGTTCGGTGTGCGCTTGGTGTGCCCGGTTGATGAGTTCAACGCTTCACGGCACGTAGGTGACGAGTCGCCGGCGGTCGGGGCGCCGCCGACCCCCGACCGGGTGAGCGAGTTCTTCGAGTTCTTGAAGTCGAGGATCGCCACCGCCCGCAAGTACGGTCCGGCCGCGCGGGACTACGCGTTGTTTCGGACCCTGTATCACGCTGGGCTGCGATCGGAAGAGTCTGCACTGCTGGAGATAGTGGACGTGCATTTCGGGCGTGGACCGTTCGGCAAGTTGCACGTGCGATTCGGCAAGGCCGCCCACATGTCCGGTCCTAGGCCGCGGTGGGTGCCGATGCTGGACGGGTTGGACGCGTTGTTGCGGTGGTTTTTGGCCGATGTGCGGCCGAAGTTTCCGGAGTCGCCGGTGTTGTTTGCCGACGAGTCCGGTGGTCCGCTGAATCGTGGCACGATCCGCAACCGGCTGCGGTATCTGATGGAGCTGGAGGGCCGACCGGTCGCGGAGCGGTTCAGCCCACACGCGCTGCGTCGCGCTTGCGCGACACACAACTACGAGCGTGGCGTTGATCTGGTGGCGATCCAACAGCTTTTGGGTCATTGGACGGTGAGTTCGACCATGCGCTATGTGCGTCCGTCGGCGACATTCATCGAGGACGCTTATCGGCGTGCGGTCACCTCGACCTTGGCCGAGCTCAGCGGAGAGGACGGGACGGCATGAAGATCCGGTGGCGGTTGCGGATGGCGGCTGCGCAGCGTGAGGTGTGGACCGGAACCGAGCTGCGGCGACTGCTGGCAGAGAAGGCCGGGGTGGAGATGTCGGCGGCGTCGGTGTCGGCGCTGTTCACCAAGGAACCCAGCCAGATCAAGCTCTCGACGCTGATCGCGTTATGCACCGCATTGCAGTGCACCCCCGACGACCTGTTCGAGACCGATACCACCCCGCTCGAACGGCCCGCCACTCCGGCGCGGTCGGTTCCGTCGGAACCGAAGACAGCCAACGTGCGGGGCCGGTCGATGCCGCCGATGTAGATTCGGCGAAGCTTCGGAACGGGTTGCGGCCGATGGGGAAAAAGCAACGAGACTGCGTCGACTGCGGAGCCCCGGTCGGATACCTCGGCCGCGAGCATTGCTGCCTGTGCACCCGCCGGTTACGGACGCAGGCGGCCAAGGCGCAATGCCCACGCTGTGGGCGCGACCGGGTGCTGGTGTCGGCGGTGGGTCGGTGCGTGCTGTGTTCGCGCTGTTGCCGGGAATGCGGCAGATCGATGCGGTTCCGCAACGAGGTGGTGTGCCGGCCGTGTCAGAAGCGGGCCAAGCTCGCGGCCGCGAGATCGACCTGCCCGCGCTGCGGAAAACCAGGCTATCTGCGCGAGTCGACTGGGTGGTGTGGCTCGTGCTCACGACCCGGTCCGCCGAAGGATCCGCCCCGGGTCTGCGTGTCCTGCGGCGAGTTGCGCCGCCACGTCGGGCGCGGCATGTGTGGGCGATGCTGGCAGCGTCGCCCGGACCGGCCGTTCGTGCGTGGCGAGACGCTGGCCGCCCGGCTCGCCGAGCCGCCGGGCTGGCTCGATGATTTCGTCGCGGACCTGGCGACGCATTACTGCCCGGCGCAGGCATGCAAGCTGCTCACCACGTTGGCACGGTTGCTCGCAGACGATTTCCCAAATCACCCGCAAAGCGTGCTCGAGCGGGCCCGCACGCCGGGTCGGTCGATGGGATCGCTGGCTCGGGCGTTGGAGGCGTTCTTCACCGAACGTGGTTTGGCGATGGCCACCGACCAGGCCGACCGGCTCGCCGCCGGGCGACGGCAGAGGCGGATCGACAGCGCACCGGCCGGGATGCGTGGCGCTGTCGCGTCCTTCGCTGAGTCCATGCTGCACGCGCGTGAACGCGCCCGCCGTGCGGGCACTCGGCCCCGTACCGACCGCACCATCGAGTCGGCGCTGACGATCGTACGTGATCTAGCCCGCTTCCTCGATACCCAACGCGGCAAACAGGATTGGGCCCTCGCAGACATCGCCGATATCGAGGCGTTCCTCGCCGAGCTGCCGAAAAACCGGGCCCGCCGCCTGGCGGTGCTGCGCCAATTCTTCCGATTCGCACGCAACCATCATCTGGTGCTCATCGATCCAACCCGCGGCGTCACCATCAAGCGGCACAGGGCATTTCGTGGCCGTACTCTCACCATCCCCGAACAGCGCGTGCTGTTTGAGCGCTGGAGCGGTGATTCGGCAGTGCACCCACACGAGGCGCTGTTCGGGCTGCTGGCAATACTGCACGGCGCCTCCAGCAGCGAGGTGCGTCAGCTACGGGTCGAGCACATCGATACCGTCAATCGCTCGATCACCCTCGGCAGACGTCCTCACCCAGTGCCGCTCGACCCGGTCAGCTGGGCCGCGCTGCAGCGCTGCCTCGAGCACCGCGACACGCTGCGCACCGACAACCCGCACGTACTCGTCACCAGGGGCACCAAGGCCGATCGACGGCCGGCTTCCGAGGCCTACATGAGCCACCTGCTCGACCCGTGCGGCCTGCCGCCCAAGATGCTGCGCAGTACGCGACTGGCCGATCTCGTCAACACAATGGACCCGAAACTCGTCGCCGCAGCATTCGGCATGAAACCCGAAGGGGCGATGATCTACCTCGCCGATCAGCTCGACGATGGCCGATTGCTAGACCAGCTTGCTGAATCCTGACAAGTGCGAACGTGTCACGCTTCGGCAGCGCCTACGCACAGGTTCGCGCGAACATGTGCGCTTTCTTGGGGGCTCGGTTGCTGGTCAGGATCAGCGGTTTGGCGGCGATGGCGCGATCGGAGACGAGGTCGTAGAGGTCGTCGCTTTGGGTGGGGGTGTGCTCGCGCATCGCGAAGTCGTCGACGATGA
>NZ_JBYCKY010000248.1:0-1282 GCF_057473605.1 Mycobacterium sp. TH-M82
ACCTGGTGGGCCCGGTAGTAGAGGATCCCGATCTTCAGCGGCGCGGTCTGCACCGGTTCGTCGGGCCGCCTGCGGTCGGGGTATCCCCACTCGGGTATCACCACCGGCTCGTCGAAACCCTCACCGGTGAGCAGTACCGTGTCGCAGAGGAAAGCATGCAGCCGGGCGAGGTTGACCGGCCCGCCTTCGGCCAGGTACGCATGCGCTTGCACCGCGACGCCGATCGGAGCGGTCGAACACTCCATGAGTTCGGCGTTGGGCGCCCGCTCGCCGCCGAGAACCACCAGCGGCAACCCACTGGCACGTAACGCCGCCAGCTCGGCGCCGACCTCCGCGGAAGATCCAAGCACCCGCAGCACGGCTATGTCGGCACCATCGAGTGCCGGTTCGACGGCTTGCCGTGCCGGGTTGGCGAGGTGGTATGCGGCTCCGCTGGCTCGCGCAGAGAGCAGATCGGTGTCGGACGTGGACAGCAACGCGACGCGTCGCGCACCGGATGCCGCAACGGGCATGGCGGGTCCTCCTGGTAACGGCATACCGGGTCACCGGGGGCGCGCAATGCCGGTGAGACCGGGCGGCCCCGCGCCCCGCACCGGGCAGGGATCCGGTTCGGTTTCCAGGTCCATGTATTCGTATCCGCGGCCCAGCATTTCGGATTTCGCCGGCCTGCGCCGGCGCACCCGGGCCTTCTCCTCCGCGGCCGCGGCAGCCGCCGGTTCAGCGGCCGTGACGGGCTTGGGCGCCTGCGCCTTGGCGCCGGCCTGCGCACGGCGCCGGGCAGTCATGTCCATGCCGCCTATCAGGTATCCGAACACCTGCGGCCCAGCGACCGCCGGCGGCGCGGGCGGTGCGGGCGGCACCGCCGCGGCGGGGGCCGCCGGCAGAGCCGGGGCCACAGCGGAGGCCGGAGCCGGTGCGGGCACCGGGGTCGGGGTCGGGGTCAGTGCCAGCGCGACGGGCGGGGGGACGGCCGGCGGGACCGGTACCGCGGGGATGCCCGCCAGACCCGCCAGACCCGCCAAGCCGCCCACCGGGGCGGCGGCCAACGGAGCCAGGGAAGTGGTCAGCAGCGGCAGCAGCGCCGGGATCAGCACGACCTGTTCAAGCAGCGTCTTGAGCAGTGCGATGGTGTCGGTGATGACCGTCCCGATGGCTTCGACAGTGTCGAACAGCAGCGTGAAGCCTATGGTTGCCGGGTTTCCCGAAGCCAGCGCCGCGGTCAGATCCGCGCCGATGTATCCGAACGTTTGCGACAGAAACGCGACGTATTGACTGATGGTCA
>NZ_JBYCKY010000249.1:0-1184 GCF_057473605.1 Mycobacterium sp. TH-M82
GAATAAAGCAAGGAAGCGGGAAGCGGATCATCCATTCAGGGATCGGGGCAAGGAGGAGGCGTGTGACATGATCCGCGGTAGGCGCGGTCCGGGGGCACGGGGGCCGCAGTGACGACGACGCAGCCACGGCTGGCCGACTACCTTCGTGACCAGGTGGGGCGCCCGATGGTGCACATCGGCGGGTTCTTCCGGATGTGTGTGCTGACCGGGAAGGCGCTGTTCGTCCCGCCGTTTCAGTGGCGTGAATTCATCGTCCAGTGCTGGTTCATCATGCGGGTCTCGATCCTGCCCACCATGGCGGTCGCGGTGCCGATCACGGCGCTGTTCATCTTCACCTTCAACATCCTGCTGATCCAGGTGGGCGCCTCCGACATCTCCGGGGCGGGCGCGGCGATCGCGGTGATCACCCAGATCGGCCCGCTCAACACGGTGCTGATCATCGCCGGCGCCGCGGCCACCGCCATCTGCGCCGATCTGGGCGCGCGCACCATCCGCGAGGAGATCGACGCGATGGAGGTGCTCGGCATCGACCCCATCCAGCGGCTGGTGGTGCCCCGGGTGCTGGCCTGCTCCCTGGTCGCCATGCTGCTCAACGCCCTGGTGTCCATGGTCGGCCTGGTGGGTGGCTTCCTGTTCGGGGTCTTCCTGCAGAACGTCTCCGCGGGTTCGTATCTGGCCACGCTGACCACGGTCACCGGACTGCCCGAAGTGGTGGTCGCGACGATCAAGGCCACGATCTTCGGGCTGATCGCCGGCCTGGTCGGCTGTTATCGCGGCCTGACCGTCAGCGGCGGATCCAAGGGCCTGGGCACCGCCGTCAACGAGACCGTGGTGCTGTGTGTGGTCGCGCTGTTCGCGGTCAACGTGGTGCTGAGCACCATCGGCGTGCGGTTCGGAACCCAGGCGCGGATATGACGACGGCCCAGGTGCTGCAGACCCGCTTCCCGCGGTCGACGGCCACCGTTCGCCGCTACGGCGGCGCCGCGACCCGATCATTCGACCTGGCCGGCCAGCTGGCCTGGTTCGCGGTGACCGCCTGCCGTGACATGGCGTGGGCGTTGACCCGCTACCGCCGGGAGGTCCTGCGCCTGGTCGCCGAGATCGGCATGGGCACCGGCGCGATGGCCCTGGTCGGCGGCACCGCGGTGATCATGGCTTTCGTCACGCTGTCCACCGGCACGCTG
>NZ_JBYCKY010000250.1:0-5881 GCF_057473605.1 Mycobacterium sp. TH-M82
CCGCGTCGCGGATCTCCTTCCCCAGCCAGCGAATCCACTGCCCCTAATCCGTCACCAACCCACATTCATGCCGGAAGAGCCAGAAATCAAGGTCTGATTTGATCGGCGTGTCGCGTTGATCTTGCTTGCGTATTGCCAATCATGATGTAGTGCCTTTTGGGTCGTGTCCCTCGTATCCTCAGCTCGCCCAAGAGAATGCGGCGTTGCGGGATTCGGGGTCGACGCTGAGGCAGGTGCCCGATCCCGACGAGGTGGTGCGCCACAAACTGCGATACTGCGGTGCGCGCACCGGCACCGACAGGCGCGCCGGCATCGACGACGCCGGTGTGTTGGACCGGTTTCACGAGGTGGCGATCCACGACGCGTGGGTACCGTATGATAGGTCGGCACCCTATGACACCTACCGCGACGCGAGGCACCAGCTGTGTACCGTACACGCGCTGGCCCGCCGCCTGCTCGACCGCCAAGACGACAAGATCTCCGGCTGCCTGCGAACCCTCGCCGGCGCCAATTTCTCAACCCGATCTCTGCGGCGGAGTCAGATGCAAACCAGGACAGCGAGGATAGTATCGTGCCGATAAAACTAGCTATGAAGGTAGCGTGCGAATGATCGGATCTTTCATCCCGGAGGTGCTGCGTGAGCGAGCGAGTCTGCAGCCCAACGACATCGTTTTCACTTTTATCGACTACGAGCAGAACTGGGATGGAGCTGCAGTAAGTCTGACGTGGTCACAGCTGTATCGGCGAACACTCAACCTTGCGCACGAACTTAGGCGCCACGCCACAACTGGTGACCAGGCGGTAATTTTGGCACCGCAGGGGTTGGACTACATCATTGCATTTTTTGGTGCCCTACAGGCAGGAATGATTGCGGTTCCGCTTTCGGTTCCGCATCGTGGCGTCATTGATGAGCGCGTTGATTCGGTGCTGCGTGATACATCTCCCCGTACCATTCTCACGACCTCGGCCGTCGCGGTCAACGTCGCCGATCGCATCAGACCACAACCTGGTGAACCTGCTCCGGTGCTAGTCGAAGTCGATGCGCTGGACCTGGACTCCCAAATGGGAAGCAACGCGCGAACTGATATTCTCTCCGATATCGCATACTTGCAATACACTTCAGGTTCCACTCGTCAGCCGGCCGGCGTCATGCTTTCGCACGCCAATGTTTTTGCCAATATGCGGCAGATCATGTCCGCTTACTTCGGGGACTACGGAAACGTGGGCCCGCTGAACACAACTGTGGTGTCGTGGCTTCCCTTCTATCATGATATGGGCTTAGCCCTAGGAGTTATGCTGCCTGTTTTCGGAGGACTGCGTGCTGTGCTCACGAGTCCGGCATCGTTTCTGCAGCGTCCGGCGCGCTGGATGCAACTACTGGCAACCAATGGGCACGCATTTACCGCAGCGCCAAATTTTGCATTCGAATTGGCAGCGCGAAAAACGTCCGACGATGATATGGCCGGGCTCGATCTGGGGGAAGTCCTGAGCATCTTGAACGGTAGTGAGCGGGTACAACCGGTGACGCTCAAACGCTTCGCAAATCGGTTCGCCCCCTTCAATCTCCGTGACATCGTTCTCAAGCCCTCATACGGAATGGCAGAGGCCATGGTGTACATAGCAACACGACCGTCGAGGCAGCCACCGAAAATAGTCCACTTCGAGTCGGCAGAACTGCTCGCCGGCCATGGCAACCAGTGCACGAGTTCGGCAGGCACAGGCACGGCGCTAGTGAGTTACGGCGTGCCGCAGTCGCCGAAGGTGCGGATCGTCGATCCAGACACCAAAATTGAGTGTCCGGCCGGAACCGTCGGGGAAATATGGGTACACGGCGACAACATCGGTATGGGATATTGGAGGAAGCCACAAGAGACCGAACACACATTCGGAGGAAGGATCATCGCTCCCTCGGTCGGAACACCGGAAGGGCCGTGGCTGCGAACCGGAGATTCCGGCTTTTTTTCCGACGGTGAGCTGTTCATTATCGGCCGTATCAAGGATCTGTTGATCATCTATGGGCGCAACCACTGTCCCGATGACATCGAGGCGACAGCGCAAGAGATCACCGGAGGTCGCTGCGCTGCGATCGCGGTGCCGGGCGGGGCCACGGAGCAGCTGGTCGTCATCATCGAACTCAAACATCAGGGGGACCCCGGAAAAGACGCAAAGGAAAAACACGCCATCATCAATGAAGTCATCTCGGCGATATCAAACTCACACGGTCTGAGCGTTGCAGATCTGGTTCCGGTAGCAGCAGGCTCGATCCCCGTCACCACCAGCGGCAAGGTCAGACGGCGAGCGTGTCTGCAGCAATATCGGCAGGGCCGGTTCGCGCGCTTGTACGCTTAATGAGCTCAAGCGGCGAAGCCGGATAGGCTTGCAACAACTCACGTATCCGCGGCTCCACCTCGTCAATAATCGAACCACGCGTCCTTCGGCCTCGTCTCCCGAGCTGACCCGGTTTAGGGAATTGGTGACCAGGTCGCGAAGGTGCGCAGCATCGACGTTCGCCTGGGGGCAGGCATCGAATCATCTACAAGCACGGGAGCCGTACGTGAACTCTCGCCGAGTTGTGGTCGGGCACCGTGTGGGAGATGGCCGATAGCGCTGGGTGCATGAAGGTTCTCCCACCGCGGCGAGTGCACGCAGGACGGTCGGCTGGGTGGCCCTGCAGTGCGTGGACTCTTCATCAACACAACATGATTGACGATGAAGGGAAGAATCTCCATGCACAACAACGCTAACCCGTTAGCGACTGAGATACCTCGGCAGCACGGGCGGGCTTGGTAGGAATCGACGCGGCGATCACTGTCCGTCATCACATAGCGGTCCCCGATGACCCCGGTTGGGAACACATCTCTTCGCGGTTCCGGGTGAGCGGCGAGCATCGTGCGGCCGGACCCGGGCCCGGCCGCACGATGCTGTTTGGCGGTGATGACCTGCCGATCGCTAACCGGTGCCACCATGGCGGAAAAGCCCGCCTTGGCCGCTTTCAGCCAGACCCGTTGTCGTCGATCTTGGCCTTCTCCCACTGGACGTGATACGGAGCGAGGTGGCGGTCCAGGAAGCGCGGTAGGGACTCGCACGCCCCTGCCGGAGCCTGCCACGACAGTGGACTGTGGACCCCGACACGCCTACTGACCTGGCACATTATAAAAAGTTTTCCATTTTTCTAGACAACCGACCGACTGGGTAATAAATTAGCCGCGACCAAGCAGCACGCCTTGTCGCTACCAGCCGGCAAGCACGGATCCAGGAGGCAGAGCAATGGCTCTTCACAACAACGCCAAAGGGAACGGCCGCTCACGCACCGCCACCATGCGCCGGCGTGGCCGGGCGGCGGGGCTGGGAGCGTCGGCGGCGACGTTTTTGGCATGTGGATTGACGCCGTTGGCCGCCGCGCCGCCCGCGCAGGCCGACTTCTTCGACCTGTTGGATCTCTTCGATCCGTCGGCCTGGACGGCATCGTTCGACGGCATCGACTGGGCGTCATTCGTTGACCCGTCCGCGTGGGCGTCGGTCCTCTCCGATCTCAGTCTGTTCGACTCCAACCTGTTGGACACCAACTGGCTCGACACCTCTGCGCTGGACGCCACCCTCAGCAATTTCACCCACGATCTTCCCACTCTCGCCTTTGATGCCCCCGGGCCGGCTGCTGCTGGGGTTGGCGAGTCGACGTGGAGTTTTGCCAACATCGACTTCCTGATGCCGTTCGGTAACGGTGCAGCCGGCACGGCTGCCGATCCCGACGGCGGTGCCGGCGGGTGGGTGTTCGGCAGCGGTGGGGCCGGCTTTGATGGCGGCAACGGTGGTCAGGGCGGCCTGTTCGGTGGTGACGGCGGCGCCGGCGGTATCGGTGACGCCGGCGATGACGGTGGTGCCGGTGGTGCTGCGGGTTGGTTTGCCTGGTTCAGCCACGGCGGTGACGGCGGCGCCGGCGGTACCGACGGCGGCGCCGGTGGTGTCGGTGGCGACGCCGGGCTGCTCGCCCTGTTCAGCACCGCGGGTTCCGGCGGTGACGGCAGTGCCGGTGCGGACGGTACCGCGGGTCTGGCTGGCACCTTCCTTCTCGGCGGCGATGGCAACGGCGGCGCCGGCGGTGACGGTGGCAACGGCGGCGCCGGTGGCGCCGGTGGTGCGGGTGGCCTCTTCGGCGCCGGCGGCGCCGGCGGTGACGGTGCTGCCTCGGGCGCCGGTGGCAGCGGTGGCGCCGGTGCTGACGGCATCGTCGGCCACGTCGACGGCGGCACTGGCGGTGCCGGCGGCGACTCGGGTAACGGTGGTGCGGCCGGTGCTGGCGGCGCCGCCGGGTTCTTCGGCAGCGCGGGTACAGCCGGTGCCGCCGGTACCGTGGCCACCACCGGCGGCACCGGCGGCAACGGCGGCGACGGTTTCGATGCCCTTCTCCCGGGCGCGGATGGCGGCAACGGCGGCGCCGGCGGCGCCGGCGGCGAGGACGGTGACGGCGGCGCCGGCGGCGCCGGCGGTAACGGCGCGGCAGGCGCGGACGGCACGACTCTCACGGCCGCCCAGGTGGGCGGGGCCGGCGGGCACGGCGGCGACGGCGGCGCGGGCGGCTCGCTGGCCGGTGACGGCGGCGCCGCCGGCAACGGCGGCACCGGTGGGTCCGGCGGTGACGGCGTGACCGGGGCGACCGGCACGACCGGTGTGGGCGGTGTGAACAACGGCGCCGGCGGTGACGGCGTCACCGGCGGTGCCGGAGCCGACGGCGGCGCCGGCGGTGCCGGCGGCAACGGCGGGACCGCGGCGCACGGCACCGTGGGCGCCAACGGCGACGGCGGCAACGGCGGTGACGGCGGCAACGCCGGCGCCGGCGGTGACGGCGGCAACGGCGCCGACGGCGTCTGGGGTGTGAACGGCCAGTACGGCGACGGCTCGGGCGGTATGGGCGGCGACGCCGGCAGCCCCGGCACGGTGGCGGGCAACGGCGGCGACGGTGGTTTGGCCGGCACCACCCCCGGCGGCGGCGGCCACGCCGGTAACGACGGCGCCGACGGCAGCCTGACACCGACCATCACCAACGGCGGCACCGGCGGCGACGGCGCGGCCGGTAACGCCGCGAATCTCGACGGCGGCCACGGCGGCGACGGCGGCGCCGGCGGCACCTCCGGCAACGGCGGCACCGGCGGCGACGGCGGCGACGGCTACCAGGGCGCCACCGGCGGCAACTTCTCCAACGGCAACGGCATGACCGGCGGTGACGGCGGTGACGGCGGTGACGGCGGTAACGGTGGCCTGGCCGGCACGCTGGCCGGCTCGGGCGGTGACGGCGGCAACGGCGGCGGCGGCGGCACCGGCGGTGACGGCGGCACCGGTCTTGACGGCCAGCCCGGCACCGGCGACGACGGCGGCACCGGCGGTGACGGCGGCACCGGCGGCGCCGGCGGCACCGGCGGCGCCGGCGGCGCCGTGCCGGTCAGCAACACCACCGGCGGCCTGGGCATCGGCGGTGACGGCGGTGACGGCGGCTCCGGCGGCAACATCGGCAGCGGCGGCAACGGCGCCAACGCGGCCACCATGGCCGACAACGGCGGCAACGGCGGCGCCGGCGGCAACGCCGGTACCAGCGGCGGTGCCGGCGGCAACGCCGGCGCGGGCGGCATCCACGGCGGCAGCGCCGGCACAGCCGGCGCCGCGGGCAAAGCCATCGGCGACGGCGGCAACGGCGGCGCCGGCGCCGACAACACCGGCGCTGGCAACACCGCCGGCACCGGCGGCGACGGCGGCGACGGCTACGCGGGCGCCACCGGCGGCAGCGTCTCCAACGGCAACGGCGAGACCGGCGGGGACGGCGGAGGCGGCGGTGGAGGCGGAACCGGGGGCCTGGCCGGGACGCTGGCCGGCGGCGGCGGAGACGGCG
>NZ_JBYCKY010000251.1:0-4386 GCF_057473605.1 Mycobacterium sp. TH-M82
AGCGCCAGGGTGGTGTCGGCCTCGGCGACCCAGGTGTGCCCGTAGGACACGCCCTCGCCGGCCCGAATCGGCCGCACCAGCACCACAGTGGTTTTCAGCGTCATCGCCGGGACCAGGCCGGTATCAGCGAGGGCCGGCACCGGGTTCAGTCCGTAGACGGCGATGCCGGTCCGGACCATGTCGTGGGCCAGGTCGGGCCGGGTCAGGGTCGCCGCCGAATTCGCCAGGTGGGCCACCTCGTAGCGCACACCCTGGCCGCGGGCCTGCGTCAGCAGGTCGGAAAACCGATGCGCCTGCACGTCGTTGGCCGGGTTCTCCGGCTCGTCGGCGCAGGCCAGATGTGACATCAGCCCCCGCAACGCGACGGCGCCGTCGGCGACGGCGCGGCGCAGGGCGCTCAGAAGCGCCGGGTAGTCGGCCATCCCGACCCCGTTGCGGTTCATCCCGGTGTCGACCTTGACGGTCACCGTCGCGGTGCGGCCGGTGCGGTGCACCGCGTCGAGCAGTTCGGCCAGTTGCCGCGCCGACGAGACCGCGATCTGCACGTCGGCGGCGAGTGCGGGCGCGAAGTCGGCGCCGGGCCGGTGCAGCCACGCCAGCACCGGGGCGGTGATGCCGCCCGACCGCAACGCCAGCGCCTCGTCGACGGTGGCCACCCCCAGCTCCGTCGCCCCGGCAGCCATCGCCGCCCGGGCCACCGGTACCGCGCCGTGGCCGTATCCGTCGGCCTTGACCACGGCCATCACCTGCGCGGATCCGGCGTGTCCCGCCAGCACCCGCACGTTGTGGGCGACGGCGTCCAGGTCGACCACGGCCTCGGCGAGCAGGCTCTGCCGCTGGGTTATCGCAGTCATCTCGGCACCGATTGTCCCAGAACCGACCAGATGGCCGTCGCGATGGTTGCGCCGCACGGCCTCGGCATCAGCACGCCGATCGTGAAGGGCCCGTTCAGTGCGCGAAGTGCTGCTGCGTGAAGTGTCCGCCGGGTTTGAGCTTGTCCAGGGTGGCCAGCGCGGTGACGATGTCGTCGTAGAGGGCGCGGGCCAGGTCGGCGGAGAGGCCTTCCCGGACCACGATGCGCAGCACCGAGACGTCGGTGGCGGCCTCCGGCATGGTGTAGGCCGGCACCTGCCAGCCGAAGGTCCGCAGCTCGTGGGAGACGTCGAACTCGGTGTAGCCGCGGTCTCCGGCGAGCCGAAAGCTGACCACCGGGATCGCCGTCCCGTCGCTGATCACCTCGAAACATCCGGTTGCGCTCAGTCGATGGCTCAGCCACCGCGCTGTGTCCGACAGCGTCCGCATGACGTCGGTGTAGCCCATCCGGCCCATCCGCAGGAAGTTGTAGTACTGCCCGACCACCTGGTTGCCGGGGCGGGAGAAGTTCAGCGTGAAGGTCGGCATGTCGCCGCCCAGGTAGTTGACCCGGAACACCAGCTCCTCGGGCAGGTGGTCGCGGTTACGCCACACCACGAACCCGATGCCCGGGTAGGTCAGCCCGTACTTGTGGCCGCTGGCGTTGATCGACACCACCCGCGGCAGCCGGAAGTCCCATTTGACGCGGGGGTGCAAAAACGGCACCGCGAAGCCGCCGCTGGCCGCGTCCACGTGCACCGGCACGTCCACCCCGCCCTTGGCGGCCAACGTGTCCAGCGCCGCGCAGATCTCGGCGACCGGCTCCAGCTCCCCGCTGTAGGTGGTGCCCAGGATCGCCACCACGCCGATGGTGTTCTCGTCGACGGCGTCGACCACCTGCTCGGGGGTGATGACGTAGCGGTCCTGCGCCATCGGCAGATAGCGGGGTTCCACGTCGAAGTAGCGACAGAACTTCTCCCAGACCACCTGGACGTTGGAGCCCATCACCAGGTTCGGGGTGCGGTCCTTCCAACCGGGACCCACCCGTGCCCGCCAGCGCCACTTCAGCGCCAGCCCGCCCAGCATCACCGCCTCGCTCGACCCGACGGTGGACACTCCGATGGCGCTGAACGGGTCGTCATCACGCAGGTCCTCGGCGTGGAACAGGTCGGCGACCATGCACACGCAGCGCTGCTCGATGGCGGCGGTGGCGGGGTACTCGTCCTTGTCGATCATGTTCTTGTCGAACGACTCGGCCATCAGCTTGTCGGCCTCGGGATCCATCCAGGTGGTGACGAAGGTCGCCAGGTTCAGCCGGGAGCTGCCGTCGAGCATCAGCTCGTCGTGGATGAACCGGTAGGCGGCCTCCGGGTCCATCGACTCGTCGGGCAGTCGCAGCGCCGGTATCGGCGCGGTGAAGATCCGGGCGGTGTAGGCGGGGGCGACCGAATGCGCGGGGACAGACGGGTGGGGCACGGCGAATCCTTTCGGGTCGGTTACGGCTTCTGCTGCAGCTGTGCCAGCGCGGTTCGGATATGGGACAGGATGCCCGACGCCGATGTCGGCGCGGCACCGGGTCCGGGATCCCCGGCCGAGACCGCCGCCGCCCGGGCGTGCACGAACGCGGCGGCGGCGGCGGCTTCGGTGGCGGGCAGGCCGTGGGCCAGCAGCGCGCCGATCATGCCGGAGAGCACGTCACCGGAGCCGGCGGTGGCCGCCCACGATTGGCCGGCCGGGTTGAGGTAGACCGGTCCGCCCGGGGCGGCGATGACGGTGACGTTGCCCTTGAGCAGCACGGTGGCACCCATGTCGTCGGCGAGACGCCGCGCGGCGCCGACGCGGTCGTCGCCGGGCGGTGCGCCGGCCAGCCGGGCGAACTCGCCGGCGTGCGGGGTCAGCACGGTCGGGGCGCTGCGGTCCTTCACCAGATCGGGATGCGCAGCCAGAATCGTCAGCGCATCGGCGTCGACGATCACCGGCAGGCCGGTGCCCAGCGCGAACCACAAGGCGGCGGCAGCAGTGCCATCGGTGCCCAGCCCCGGGCCGACGACCCAGGCCTGCACCCGCCCGGCGGCCGCCGCGCTGGGCGCGATCACCACTTCCGGCCAGTGCGAAACAACCTGTGCTGCAGCACTTCCCGCGTAGCGCACCATACCGGAAGCGGAGGCCACCGCCGCTCCGGTGCACAGGATCGCCGCGCCCGGGTAGGTCGCCGAGCCGGCCAGGATGCCGGTGACGCCCTGGGTGTACTTGTCGTCTTTGGCGCCGGGCACCGGCCAGTGCGCCGCCGCGTCGGCGGCCTCGAAGCCGTGGGTGTCGGTGGGCGGCAGGTCCAGGCCGATGTCGACCAGTTCGACACGTCCGCAATCACCCAGCGCGTGCACCGGTTTGAGACCGCCGAAGGTCACCGTCAGCGCGGCGTGCACGGCGGGACCGGACACGGCGCCGGTGTGGGCATCGACGCCGCTGGGGATGTCGACGGCCACCACCGGGATTCCGGCGGCATGCACCGCCGCGAACACCTCGGCGGCATTCGGCCGAAGCGCGCCGCGACCGGCGATGCCGACCACCCCGTCGATCACCAGATCCGTTGCGGGTGAAACTGTTTCGACGATCCGCCCGCCTGCAGCGGTGAACGCCGCCAGCCCTTTCGGGTGGGTGTGCTCCGGATCGAGCAGCACCGCGGTCGCCGCTGCGCCGCGGCGCCGCAGGAAGGTGGCGGCCCACAGCGCGTCGCCGCCGTTGTCGCCGGAGCCGACGACAACGCTGATGCGCCGGCCGGCGACCCCGCCGGTGCGGACCGTCAGCTCCCGGGCCGTGGCGGTCGCCAGCCCGAACGCGGCCCGGCGCATCAGCGTCCCGTCGGGCAGGCCGGCCAGCAGCGGCGCCTCGGCGGCGCGGATCTGCTCGACGGTGTAGTAGTGGCGCATCAATCCCAGGATTTCATGCCCGGCGACGCCACGGGTAGCCCCCGCGACCGGGCGACGTTGCCCATCTGTCTGCCGTAGGTGATGAAGGCAACCAGTTCCGCACCGAGGACCTCCGCGGTTGCGACATGGATTGCGTCGAGCGCTTTCAGCCCGCCAGGCAAGTCCGCGGCTCGGTCACGGATCTCGGAAGTCACCTGGAGTTCGTCGTAGTCGTGAAGAAGCTGCGCCATCAAATGCGGGAAGCTACCGGCGCGATCACAGTTACGCACTGTCTCGACGAGCCCGACGATGCTGGTAGCCGCGCAAAACTCAGCGTGATCAGCGAGGAACTCACGCAATTCGACAACGTTCGGCCGTTTGAGCACATAAGTCACCAATGCCGACGCGTCGAGGTAGATCATGCGTTCTGGCCGGCGCTGCTGCGCCGTTTCGCCTCGAGTTCTTCCCTGAGCTCGCGCTCCCAATCGCTTTCGCTGTAACGATCCTCAAGCAGCATTTTGAGCGGATCGGGAGCGCCCTCCGGCAACGTGTACTGGGTGAACGTGTCCAGGTCGGCCAGCGTCTTCCCGGACCGTCGCAACGCCCCGGACGCCTCGAGCTCCTC
>NZ_JBYCKY010000252.1:0-2220 GCF_057473605.1 Mycobacterium sp. TH-M82
GCCGTTCTACTGCCCGGTGGATCAGACCGCCTACTTCGACACCGACTTCTTCCAGGTGCTCGTCGACCAATTCGGCTCCAGCAGCGGACGGCTGGCCCAGGAGTACGTGGTGGCCCATGAGTTCGGCCACCACGTTCAGAACCTGGCCGGGACGCTGGGCCGCGCCCAGCACGGCGCGCAGGGACCCTCAGGCGCCGGGGTGCGCACCGAACTGCAGGCCGACTGCTACGCCGGGGTGTGGGCGCACTACGCGTCGATCACCAAACAGGAGAGCACCGGGGTGCCGTTTCTGGAGCCGCTGACCGACAACGACATTCGCGACGCGCTGTCGGCGGCGGCGTCGGTGGGTGATGACCGCATCCAGCAGGCCGCGACCGGCTACATCAACCCGGAAGCCTGGACGCACGGCTCGTCGGCGCAGCGCCAGCGCTGGTTCACCGTCGGCTATCAGACCGGCGACCCCAACCAGTGCGACACCTTCGCGGTGCGCGATCTCGGGTAGTGCTCGGTTAGTGCGGCAGCAACTCGGCCAGCCGCGCGCGACCGGGTTCGTCGAGCGGCAGCAGCGGCCGGCGCGGATCGCCGGCGTCGACACCGAGCAACTGCAGGCCGGCCTTGACCCTGGCGGCCAGCCCGCCCGCCACGATGAACTCCAGCAGCGGCTTGAGGTCGTCGTAGAGCGCCTGCGCCTTGTCCAGGTCACCGGCGCGCACCGCGGTGTAGAGGTCCAGGCACGGCTGCGCCCGCAGGTTGGGCGCCGCGGTGCACCAACCGGCGGCCCCCGCCCGCAGCGCGTCGAGCACCAGCGGATTGCTGCCGTTGTAGAACGGCAGCCGGCCGTCGCTGAACTTGGCGATGGCGAGCATCCGGGACAAGTCCCCGGTGGACTCCTTGACCATGGTGACGTGGTCGATGGTGTCGAACATGCGCACCAGCAGTTCCGGGCGCATATCCACGCCGGAGGTGGCCGGGTTGTTGTAGACCATGATCGCGACGTCGACCGCATCGGAGATGCTCGCGTAGTGCTGCGCGATCTCGCGCTCGGAGAGCTTCCAGTACGACACCGGGGCGACCATGACCGCGCCGGCGCCGGCGTCCCGGGCGTACCGGGCGCGCCGCACGGTGGTGGCGGTGGTCAGATCCGACACCCCGACGATCACCGGCACCCGGTGGTCGACGGCGGCGATCGACGTGTCGACCACGGTGTTGAACTCGTCCTCGCCGAGGTAGGCCAGCTCGCCGGTGCTGCCCAGCGGTGCGATCGCGTGCACCCCGGCCGTCACCAGCCGGTCCACCACGGTGGTCAGCGTCGCGGTGTCGATGCTGTCGTCGGAGGCAAACGGGGTCACCGGGTAGCCGATGATGCCGCGAAGTTCTGTGGAAGCAGGCACTTTTGCTGCTCCTCAGTGGGTGAGAGCGTCGGGATGAGCCGCCAGCGCGCGCCGGGCGTAGTAGGCGAAGTTGGCCTTGCTGCGGTCGGGCAGCAGCGTCCAGTCGTGGGCCTGGCGGGCCAGATCCTCGGGCAGTTCCCTGATGGTGCCGGCGGCCATCGCGGCCAGTTGCAGTTCGGCGGCGCGCTCGATCAGCACCGCCAATGAGCACGCCTCCTCGATGCTGGCGCCGGCGATGATCAGGCCGTGATGGGCCAGCAGGATCGCCCTCTTGTCGCCGAGGGCCTTGGCGATGATCTCGCCTTCCTCGTTGCCGACCGGGACGCCGGGCCAGTAAGGCAGGAACGCGCAGTCGTCGTAGAGCGCCGTGGTGTCCATGTGCGACACCGCCAGCGGGGTTTCCAGCATCGACAGTGCGGCCACGTGGAACGCATGGGTGTGCACGATGCAATTCACATCGGGGCGCGCCCGGTAGATCCAGCTGTGGAAACGGTTGGCCGGATTGGCCATTGCGGTACCGGCCTGGGAGTCCAGGGAAATCGGGGCGTCCGGGCCCGCCACCACGTTGAGGTCCTCGTCGACGAGCAGCAGGTTGTCCTCGGTGATCTCGTCGAAGCCCAGCCCCAGCCGCTGGGTGTAGTAGGTGCCGGGCCGCTCGGCGCGGGCGGTGATCTGGCCGGTCAGACCGGAGTCGTGCCCGCGGTCGGAGAGCGCGCGGCAGGTCAGTGCCAGCTTCTGCCGGGGGGTCCACGCCGGCTCGGTGAGGTTCTTTGCGAGACGGTCTGCGGCACGGTGCATCAGGTCGGATTTGGAATCGGTGAATGTGGTG
>NZ_JBYCKY010000253.1:0-7099 GCF_057473605.1 Mycobacterium sp. TH-M82
TGCGCGCGCAGCTGGTGATGGGTCGCGACCTGATGGTGCGGACCCTGGCTTTTCAGGCCTGCTTCATTTCGGCGGCCGCGGTCGCGGCGCGGTTCGGCGCCGCGGCTCTGGGCGCGCACCAGGTGGTTCTGCAGATATGGGAATTCCTCGCGCTGGTGCTGGATTCGCTGGCGATCGCCGCGCAGGTACTGGTCGGTGCGGCGCTGGGCGCCCACGACGCCGGGCATGCGAAAGCGGTGGCCCGGAGGGCGACGGCGTTCTCGTTGGTGGCCGCGGCCGCGTTGGCGGTGCTGTTCGCCGTCGGCGCCCCGGTACTGCCGGGATTGTTCACCGACGACGTCGCCGTGCGGGCGGCCATCGTGGTTCCCTGGTGGTTCCTGGTAGCCCAATTGCCGGTCGCTGGAATTGTTTTCGCCCTCGATGGTGTGTTACTGGGTGCCGGCGACGTGCGGTTCATGCGCACAGCGACCGTTCTCAGTGCGTTGGTGGGGTTCCTGCCGCTGATCTGGTTGTCGCTGGTGCTGGGTTGGGGGCTGGCCGGCATCTGGTCGGGGTTGACGACCTTCATGGTGCTGCGGCTGATCTTCGTCGGCTGGCGAGCCATCTCCGGCCGGTGGGTGGTGAGCGGAGTCGGTGATCGGCCGTAACGGGTGGGTTTGCGCCGCCGATGCGGTCGAAGTCCTACCCCGCGTCGCCGACCGGCAGCATGAGCCGGGAGCCACCGAACTGCACGGTGTGCGTGGCGGACCGCAGCCGGACGCCACTCACCGGGGGCTCGCCGGTGCCCAGGTTGCGCGCGAAGCGGGGATGGCAGCCGCCGGCGATCAGCACCCGGATGCGGGAGCCGGCGGCGAACCGGTGCGCGATGGCGCCGAGTTCCAGACGCAGCGGGCCGGACTGATCGTGCAGTCGCCGGTAGCCGTCACTGACATTGCGCGATTGCCCACGGCTGTCGACCTCGCTGACCCGGACGAACAGGTCGACGTGCGGATTGTCCGAGGTGTGTGCCAACTCGACGACCGGGCTTCCGAACACGTAAACGTCCTCGGTCAGCGCGTCGCCGGTGAAGCTCAGGACGTCGTCGCGCCGCGCCAGCCCACTGTCGTCGCGGTAGCCGCCGTCCGGGGACAGCAGCGGGCCGCCGATAGTGGGGGTGGGGTCGGCGGGGTCGTACCGGAACCTTGCCGGCTCAGCCGGCGTCGCCGTCGCGTGAGGTGCCGCGGCCAGCCCGCCGCCGGGTTGGAGGTACCAGTGCCGCTCGGAGGTGAGCGGCGGCCAATCCGGCAGCTCGCGCCAGCCATCACCGCTGACGCCGGTGACGAACACCCGAACCGGGCTGGACCGTGGTTTGGCGCCGGCACCGGCGAGGTGGGTGTCGAGCCAGCCCAGTGATTCCCGGGTGACCGTGCCCGCCCCCTTGGTGAGCATCTCGGCGTGCATCCACGGTCCGACCGTCAGCGCCACTTCGACACCCCGACCGCGCAGCCGTCGATACTGTGTCAGCGTCTGCTCCAAGAACAAATCCTGCCAGCCGCTGAGCAGCAATACCGGGATCTGTGCCCGGCCCAGTGCGGCGTCGGCGGGGTCACGTGCCCAAAAAGGATCGCCGGGGTCGGGGTGGGCGACCCACGATTCGTACCAGGGTGCACCCGTTCCCAGCAGCGCACGGCCGGCCGCACCCAACGGCAACCCGGCCGCGGCGCGTGTCACCTTGCCGTGGGCGCGCAGCTGGTGAATGGTGGCCCGGATTCGTCCGTCCTCTTGGTGGGCCATCAGGTCGGCCCAGAACAGGAAGTTGTTGAGTGCGAACGACCCGGTGCCCCAGGTTGACTCTCTCAAATCGTGCGGGCCGACGGTGATCACGGCCGCGGCCAGCTCCGGCGGTGGATCGGCCAGTAGCGCCCACTGGGTGTAGCCCACATACGACGCCCCGATGGTGCCGAAGGTGCCGGTGAACCATGGCCGGCGACGCAGCCAGACGGCGGTGTCGGCGCCGTCGGCGGCCTCGTTGGTCATCGGCTCGAACACGCCGCCCGAACCGAATGTCCCACGCACGCTCTGCACGATCACGTGGTAGCCGTGACTCGCGTAGACCCGGGCGAACACCAGGGACGTCGGGAACCCGCGGTCGTAGGGAGTGCGCATCAGCAGGGTGCCGGCCGGTTCGCCGTCAGGTGCGTAGTGGTCGGCAAGCAGCACGATCCCGTCGCGCATCGGGATTTCGACGCCGCGCACGCTGTAGCGGGTCGTCGGCGCGCGCAGTTGCAGCATGCGGGCGAAGGCGGCGTCGCCGACGTGTCGGACCCAGCTGTGCTGCCCGGTCGACGTCACCGGATCAGGATATGTACTGCGGGGACGGCCACGGGACGCGGATCGGGTGCCCAGGCCCATTAGGCTGAAGCACCGTGATGACGCAGGAGCCGGCGGCCCATGCGGCCAGTGGTCGCCCGACCCTCTGGGCGGTATCCGATCTGCACACCGGCCACGTCGGCAACAAGCCGGTCACCGAATCGCTGCACCCGTCGACACCGGACGACTGGCTGATCGTCGCCGGCGACGTCGCCGAACGCACCGACGAGATCCGCTGGTCGCTGGATCTGCTGCGGCGCCGCTTCGCCAAGGTGATCTGGGTGCCCGGCAACCATGAGCTGTGGACCACCGGCAGAGACCCGATGCAGATCTTCGGGCGGGCCCGGTATGACTACCTGGTCAACATGTGCGACGAGATGGGAATCGTCACCCCGGAACACCCATTCCCGGTCTGGACCGAGGAGGGCGGCCCGGCGACCATCGTTCCGATGTTCCTGCTATATGACTACACGTTCCTGCCGGCGGGGGCGAACACCAAGGCCGAGGGCCTGGCCATCGCCAAGCAACGCAACGTGGTGGCCACCGACGAGTTCCTGCTCTCCCCCGAGCCGTACGGCACCCGCGATGCCTGGTGCGTCGACCGGCTTGCCACCACCCGCAAGCGGCTGGAGGATTTGGACTGGATGACACCGACCGTGCTCGTCAATCACTTTCCGCTGGTGCGTGACCCGTGCGAGGTGCTGTTCTACCCGGAATTCTCACTGTGGTGCGGCACGGTGGAGACCGCCGACTGGCACACCCGCTACAACGCGACCTGCTCGGTCTACGGCCATCTGCACATTCCGCGCACCACCTGGTACGACGGGGTGCGCTTCGAAGAGGTGTCGGTCGGCTACCCGCGGGAATGGCACCGCCGCAAGCCATATCGCTGGCTGCGCCAGGTACTGCCGGACCCGCATTACGCCCCTGGTTATCTCAACGAGTTCGGTGGTCATTTCGTCATCACCCCGCAGATGCGGGCGGCCAGCGAGAAGGTCCGGGAGCGAATACGCGAGCGGCGATCCCGATGAGGGCACTGCTGGACACGGTGCTGGGCGAACATCGCAGTGCTTTGGCCGCCGAAGAACGCTACGACGACCCGCCCGATCTGCGCCCGCTGCCCGAAGAGGAGCCGCTGATCGAAAAGTCAGTCACCAAGCGGCGCAACGAATTCATCACCGTCCGATACTGTGCCCGGTTGGCGCTGGCCGAACTCGGAGAGCCGCCGGTGCCGATCCTCAAGGGGGACAATGGTGAACCGCGCTGGCCCGACGGCATCGTGGGCAGTCTGACCCACACCGCTGGCTTCCGCGGCGCTGCGGTGGGGCGCCGGCCCGAGGTGCGCTCGGTGGGCATCGACGCCGAACCGCACGACGTATTGCCGTCCGGTGTGCTGGATTCGGTCAGCCTGCCCGAGGAACGCCGTGAAATCGAGGCGCTGCCAGGCGGCCTGCACTGGGATCGAATTCTCTTCTGCGCCAAGGAGGCAACGTACAAGGCGTGGTTCCCGCTGACGAAGCGGTGGCTGGGGTTCGAGGACGCCCACATCACCTTGGACCTGGACGGCGGTTTCGTGTCACGGATTTTGATCGATCCCGCCGCGTTGTCCGGGTCGCCGTTGACCACGCTGCGCGGACGATGGTCGGTGCGTGACGGGCTGGCTTTGACGGCGATTGTGTTGTGACCGGGCCGGGCATTGTCGTCGTCGACAAGCCGGCTGGCATGACCAGCCACGACGTAGTGGCGCGGTGCCGGCTGTTGTTTTCCACCCGCAAGGTCGGCCACGCCGGAACGCTGGACCCGATGGCCACCGGTGTGCTGGTGATCGGGATCGACCGGGCCACCAAAATCCTCGGCCTGCTGACCAGCGCCCCCAAGGCTTACGCCGCCACCATCCGGCTGGGCCAGACCACCTCCACCGAGGACGCCGATGGTGAACTGCAGCAAACGATTTCAGCTGAACATCTGAGCGACACCGAGATCGCTGCGGCGATAACCGGGTTTCGGGGTGACATCGAACAGGTGCCCTCGTCGGTCAGTGCGGTCAAGGTCGGCGGCCAGCGTGCCTACCGGCTGGCCCGGGAGGGTCGCGCCGTCGAGTTGGCCGCCCGCCGGGTGTGCATCGACCGGTTCGAGATGCTGGCGGTGCGCCGCGGCGGGCAACTAGTCGACATCGATGTCGAGGTGGACTGCTCGGCGGGCACCTACATCCGCGCTCTGGCCCGCGATCTCGGTGCCACGCTGGGCGTCGGCGGGCATCTGATAGCGCTGCGGCGCACCCGGTCCGGCCGGTTCGGGCTCGACCGGGCCCGAACGCTCGGCGAGCTGGCCGAGTCGCCCCGGCTGACCCAGACCCTCGATGAGGCCTGCCTGCAGACCTTTCCGCGCCGCGACCTCACGGCCGACGAAGCCGTCGCTGCCGGCCACGGCCGCCCGCTGACGCCAGCCGGCATCGGCGGCGTGTACGCGGCCACCGACCCGGACGGGCGGGTGATCGCACTGCTGGACGATGCCGGCTTACAGACGAAATCCGTGGTGGTGCTGCGACCGGCCACGCTGTAGATGCCCGCGCCGGGACAGGCCTCCGAACGATGTGTCATGTATTGCTGGCATGGGGCGCTAGCATAAACCAATGGCAAAGATGATTACGTTGCGCCTTTCCGATATCGCCTACGAAGCAGTGAAGCGCTACGCAGATGCGGACCAGCAGTCGATGAACGCCTGGATCGAAGGTGTTCTCGATGTCGAGGACATGCGCCGCCGCTGCGCCGCCCACGCTCAATGGATGGCAGATCATCCGCAGGCCCTGTCGTTCGCCAAGGCGTGGGGCGATCGAAATTTTGGTGAGTTGGCCGGTCAATGACACAACGTCGCGGCGACATCTGGACGGTCGAAGGTGGCATCAGCGTGCTTGTGGTGTCCTCCACCGTGTACAACGAGATCGCCTCCGAACCAAGTGTGATCGTGGTGCCGTTGTTCGACACCGAGCCCGATATCGGGTTTGGTGTCGAACTCGGCGGCGGCAGCTAGGCTGCGCCGGGTCTGGTCACCAGTTTGCGTAAGAGCCGGCTGCGTGAGTTCCACCGCGGGATCGACGTTCAGGCGCTCACCGACGTCGACAATATGCTGTTCAAGATCCTTGCAACGCCCGGGCGGTAGAGGCCGGCGGTGACAGTTAAATGCAACTATGCATGTATGCTGTGCCCGCAGACTGCGTTGTGAGGCGACCGGGAGGTCAGGCGGTGGCGACACGCGTCGACGGTCGAGCGGTGCGGCGTACCCAGGCCGAGCGTAGTGCCGCGATGCGTACCCGCCTGCTCGATGCGACGGTGGAGTGCCTGGTCTCCCACGGCTATACCGGAACGACGACGCCACGCATCGCCGAGATGGCCGGAGTCACCCGGGGCGCTCAGATCCACCATTTCCGGTCGAAGGAAGATCTGGTGGTCGCGGCTATCGAGCATCTGGCTCAACAACGCGCGCAAGCCGCAATCCGCGAACTCGGCCGCGTGCAATGCAGCCGGGATCCCGTATCGGCGACGCTGGATTTCCTGTGGGAAGCCCATCAGGGGCCGATGTTCGTTGCGACGATGGAACTTTGGGCCGCCGCCCGCACCGACCCGGTGCTGGCGCAACAAGTCGAACGGGTGGAACCCGTCGTCAACAGTACGCTGATCGCGGCGATCGCCCAGATCTTGCCGGATCACCCGGCGCAAAAGGAGATCCGAAACATCGTCTACACCGCGATGGACGCACTGCGCGGAATCCTGGTCGTGAGCTTCGTTGGCCAGGATTCGCAGCGGGCGCGGCGGCGCTGGGAACGAGCTTGCGTGTATCTTCGCGAGATCCTCACCGCTAAGTTGCCGGCACCGCCACCGCCGCTCAGGAGGTCTAGATAACATATCGTGGGCTCCGCTGGTCGGGTGTTGCGGCGGTGGCTGACTGGCGGCGGTTCAGAGACTAAACGGCACACCAGCGATGAAGTCCTCCAGCCCCAGAACGGGAAACAGATCCGTCAATAGCGATAGGCTGATGGTTGCCGTTGGGATGAGCTCGAGTTCTTGAACGAAGCCCGCGAAGTCGTTGGCGACCAGGTTCTGAAGCCCGACGGCCACGAAATGCACACCGTTGGTGAGAAGGTCGCCGGGCACCTCGAGCTCAGTGGGTAGCAACTGCTCGATGATGTAGAGGCCCAGCTCGACGTGGCTGGATGCACCGGCGCTGGCCAACGCGTCGTGAAGCAGCCCGCCGATGTCGTACACGGTGCCTTGGATGCCGGGATCGACCTGGTCGTTGACCAACTGAGAAAGCGAGATGGACACGGAATCGACCGCACCGGAGACCGGGCTGAGCGCGTCGGCAAGTTGGGTGGGAACGACGACGCTGTTCAGGGCAGCCTGCAGGCCATTGCTGACGGTCTGGATGGCGGGTGTGGTCTGGCTGGCGAAGGTGTCAAGTGCGGTCTCCAGGGCGCCGATGGGGTCGGTGAACTGGGTTGGCAGGCCCGGCAGGCCGACGTCGGTGAGCGCGTTGTCTACCCCCTGTACGGTACCTTTGACCAGGTCGTCGGCCACCGTGATCGGGTTGACGTCAGTGGGCAACAGCTGGGCCGGGGTGGGCACGTTCGCCGGTCCGTTCCCATAGCCCAGGTTGACGATGACGCGCAGGTCCGGCTGGATCAGGTCGATCAGCCATGGGGGCGCGCCGAGCTGCTCCAGCGGATCCAGCAGCGGCAGATGCTGGGTGGGAA
>NZ_JBYCKY010000254.1:0-2525 GCF_057473605.1 Mycobacterium sp. TH-M82
CCCTGGAAACCGTCGGTGGGCAGGTAATCGGCGTAGCGGCGCGGCATGCCCTCATTGCCCAGCCAGTGCTGCACCAAAAACGTGGTGTGAAACCCGATGAAGGTCAACCAGAAGTGCAGTTTACCCAGCCGCTCGTCGAGCAGCCGCCCGGTCATCTTCGGGAACCAGAAATAGATCCCGGCGAAGGTGGCGAACACGATCGTGCCGAACAGCACATAGTGGAAGTGCGCCACCACGAAGTAGGTGTCGGTGACGTGGAAGTCCAGCGGCGGGCTGGCCAGCATCACCCCGGTCAAGCCGCCGGCCAGGAAGGTGACCACGAAGCCGACCGAGAACAGCATCGGCGTCTCGAAGGTCAGCTGGCCCTTCCACATGGTGCCGATCCAGTTGAAGAACTTGATCCCGGTCGGCACCGCGATCAGAAACGTCATGAATGAAAAGAAAGGAAGAAGTACGGCACCCGTCGCGAACATGTGGTGCGCCCACACCGCCGTCGACAGCCCGGCAATGGACATCGTCGCATAGACCATCGTGGTGTAGCCGAAAACCGGCTTGCGGGAGAACACCGGAAAGATCTCGGTGACGATCCCGAAGAACGGCAGCGCGATGATGTAGACCTCGGGGTGGCCGAAGAACCAGAACAGGTGCTGCCACAGGATCACCCCACCGTTGGCGGCGTCGTAGATATGCCCGCCCAGGTGCCGGTCGACGGCCAGCCCCAGCAGCGCGGCGGTCAGCAGCGGGAAAACAATCAGCACCATGATCGAGGTGACCAGGATGTTCCAGGTGAAGATCGGCATCCGAAACATCGTCATACCCGGGGCACGCATGCACACCACGGTGGTGATCATGTTCACCGCGCCCAGGATGGTGCCCAGCCCGCTGACGGCCAGGCCCATGATCCACAGATCCCCACCGGCGCCCGGCGAATGCAGTGCGCTGGACAGCGGGGTGTAGGCGGTCCAGCCGAAGTCCGCCGCCCCGCCGGGGGTGATGAACCCGGAGAGTGCGATCGTCGCGCCGAACACAAACAGCCAGAGCGAGAAGGCGTTAAGCCGCGGAAACGCCACATCGGGGGCGCCGATCTGCAGCGGCAGCACCAGGTTGGCGAAGCCGAACACGATCGGGGTGGCATAAAACAGCAGCATGATCGTGCCGTGCATGGTGAACAGCTGGTTGAACTGCTCGTTGGACAAAAACTGCAGGCCCGGCGCCGCCAACTCGGATCGCATCAGCAACGCCAACAGGCCGCCGATGAAAAAGAACGTCATGCACGCGACGCAGTACATGATGCCGATCAGCTTGTGATCAGTTGTCGACACCAACTTGTAGATCAGGCTGCCCTTGGGTCCCATCCGCGCCGGGAACGGACGGCCGATCTCCAGTTCTCTGCGCGGGGGTGCTTCGGCGGTCAAGGTTCCTCCAAACGTGGGCATCCTTGGAAACTCGCTTGGAATCTTAACCCGTGTCGACGCTGCGCCGGTACCGCTCCCCTACGGTCTGCTACAAATCGTCGTAAGCGGGCTCGGCACCCGGGTGTTACGGTCGCCTCCGTGGTCAGGCGGGATGTCGTCGCGTCGGTGGCGGCGGGGCTCGCGGTGATCTTGCTCACTGCCACCACCGCCGGTTGTGGAGCCGGTTCGCCGGGCCGGCCGTCGGAATCGGTGATCACCAGCACCACGGAGATCGCCGGCGCCGGCGTGCTGGGAAACGAGCGCCGGCCCGACGAATCCTGTGCGCCCGAACCGGCCCGCGCGGATCCGGGTCCGGAGCTGCGGCGGGTCCACAACACCGCCGGCGTGGACCCGGAGACCACCGAGGTGAGCGCCGACCCGCAGCGCATCGTGGTGCTTGCTGGTGATCAGCTCGACGCGCTCTGCGCGCTGGGCCTGCAGTCCCGCATCGCCGCCGCCGCGCTACCGGACGGCTCCCCCAGCCAGCCCGCCTACCTGGGCACGGCCATCCACGACCTGCCCGGAGTGGGCACCCGCAGCGCCCCGGACCTGGCCGCCATCACCGCGACTCACCCGGACCTGATCCTGGGCTCGCAGGCGCTGACGCCGAAGCTGTATTCGGCGCTGGCGCGGATCGCGCCGACGGTCTTCACCGCGGCGCCGGGCGCCGGCTGGGAGGACAACCTGCGCCGGGTCGGCGCGGCGACGGCACGCAGCACCGCTGCCGCCGAACTGATCAAGAAATTCATCGAATACGCCAAAGAGATCGGGGCCCAGCACGACGCCGCCCACTACCAGGCGTCGGTGGTCGCGCTGACGGAGAACACCCTGCGGGTCTACGGATCGGCCAACTTCCCGGCCAGTGTGCTGCGGACCGTCGGCGTGGACCGGCCGGCGTCGCAGCAGTTCACCGACGAGCCCTACATCGAGATCGGCACCACCGACGCCGACCTGGCCGCAACGGCGGATTTCTCCGCAGCCGACGCCGACATCGTCTACCTGTCGTTCGCGTCGCCGGCGGCCAAGCAGCGCGCAGCCACCGTGCTGGACAGCGAGCCGTGGCGCAAACTG
>NZ_JBYCKY010000255.1:0-21302 GCF_057473605.1 Mycobacterium sp. TH-M82
TTGGTGCTGGCCGGGTAGATCGGGTAGCAGCGCCGCTCGAACTCCGACTGCAGCACTTCGCCGCTGACCGCCTGCGACGCGTCGGCGATGTTGCGCAACGAGTCGCTGCCGAAGTTCCTCTTACCCGGCGCCAGGATCAGGAAGGCGGGGTGGGTCAGCTGCATGGTGCCCTTGAAAAAACCGACCTCTCCGGACAGCATTACCCGGGTCTTCGGGGTGAGTTTCCACTTGAGTCCGCGTGCGTGAAAAAACGTGGCGGTCACCCGGTTTCGTCCCTCTCCCACGGTGATCACCAGATACTCGTCCTTGCGGCCGTCGGGCAGGCGTTTTTTCATCTCCCGGGCCACCGCGCTGGTGATGGTGTCGACCAGGGTGATGTGCTCGCCCGCCACCGGTTGCTCGTCGGCCGCTCCCCGCACCGCCGCGCCTTCGACGTAGCTGCGCGGATAGTGGCGGAGCAGGTCGCCGACGGTCCGGATGCCGAACACCTCGTCGAGCGGGCCGGCGGCTTTGCCGCCCACCACGTAGTCGAGCCGATCGCTGAGCGTGACCATGTCTACTCGACCCCGATCAGCAGCACGTCGCCGGAGTGTCCGGTCGCATACGTCACCAGTTCGGTGCCCGGATGGCGATCGTGCACGTGCTGGGCGAAGACATGGGCCAGGGCATGATCCGGCGCAATGCCGGCGCCCGTCAGCACGGTGACCAGCTCGCCGCCGGCGGCCAGCAGCAGATCGATCAGGCCGATGGCGGCGGCTGTGACATCCTCGGCCACAATCAGTACTTCGTCACCGGTGATACCCAGGCCGTCCCCCGGTTCACAAGGCCCAGCCCAGGTCAGTGCCGCTTCGGTGGCAAGGCGCACCGATCCGTGCCGGGTGGCGCCGGCCGTTCGGGCCATGGTGTAGCCGTCGTCGACGACCGGCCGGCCCGGCTCGTGCACCGCGAGCCCAGCCAACCCCTGCACCATCGACCCGGTCGGCACCGGCACCACGTCGACGCCCCAGCCGATGGCGGCGGTACACCCGGCCACCAACTCCTCGGCGGCCACGTAACCGTTGGGCAGCACCATCACCTGCGCTGCACCGGTGTCGACCACGGCACGCAGCAACTGTCGTGCGCTGACCCCGGTGGTGGGGTGGGTGGCGTCCGGGTCGGGACGCAGCACGCAGGCGCCTTCTGCGGCGAACAGCGCCGCGGCACCGTCGCCGTCGACGACGGCCAGCACCGCCCGTTCCCGGGCCCAACTGCCCGGCGACAACCCTGCCACCCCATTGAAACCGGCCAGCGCCGAGACCTGGATGCGGTGTGGCCGGCCGAACGCCAAGCCCGCTTCAACGGCAGCGCCGGCGTCGTCGGTGTGCACATGCACCGAATAGGCTTGGGCGGGACCCGACGTTTCAGCGGAACCGGCGGCCCCGGGGGCGGAGGCCGCGATCGCCACCGATTCACCCAGCTGCTCGAGCCGGTCGCGCAGCACGTCGGCTGCGGTGGCATCACATCCGTCCAGCAGGTACATCACCTCGAACCGCGGAGCGGGTTGCGCGGTGACGGACTCCGACACCCTCGACCGGGGAGACCGGGGCACTTCGTGCAGTGGCTCATAGGCGGCGCGGGCGGGCACCTGCCCGGTGATCGTGAAGCGCAGCGCGTCGAGCAACACCAGCAGACCACGGCCGCCGGCGTCCACCACCCCCGCATCGGCGAGCACGTCGAGCTGCTGGGGGGTTTTCTCCAGTGCCACGGCCGCTGCGTCGCCGGCTGCGGTGACCGCCCCGCGCAGCCCCGCACCATCCGTCGCGTGTCGCTCGACGGCCCCGGCAGCCGCTTCGAGCACCGACACGATGGTGCCGGGAACCTCCCGCCCGCCCATCGAGGCGATGACCAGTTCGACGCTGTGCCGCAGTCCGGCACCGAGCAGGGCTGCGTCGATGTCGAGCAGTTCGCCGTCGCCGTCGGCGGTGCGGCCGGCACTGACGTCGGCTGTGACGTCGGCTGTGACGTCGGCTATGCCGCGCAGGATCTGTGACAGGATGACCCCGGAGTTGCCGCGGGCACCGTGCATCGCGCCGGCGGACAGCGCCGCCGCGACCCTGGCCACCTCTCCCGAAGCGGCCTCGGTGTTGGCCTCGGCCAGCGCGGAGCGCATGGTGAACAACATGTTGGTGCCGGTGTCGGAATCGGCGACCGGGAACACGTTGAGCCGGTTGATCTCGTCGGTGTGGGTAATCAGGTCGCCGACCGCGGTGTGCGCCCAGTCGCGCAGGGCAGCAGCGTCCAGCAGGCGATCGGTGTTGCCCACGGCTGTCCCACCTTCCTGCATCCGCCACTATCCGTGGGCAAAAGCCTAATCACCGGGGCCGACGGCACAGTTCAGACGGCTTGCGATGTCGGGTATCGTTTTGGTGGTTGCCATGACGGCGGCTATCCTGGTCAGGTTGTCGGGGCCACCCGCCGGGTTGTTGGCCCTTGTTCAGAGGTTTCGAGGAGTTCACGTATGGCCGCCGTCTGCGATATCTGTGGAAAGCGGCCTGGCTTCGGCAAGTCGGTGTCACACTCCCACCGTCGGACCAGCCGCCGGTGGGATCCGAACATCCAGACCGTGCACGCCGTGACCCGTCCCGGCGGCAACAAGCGGCGGCTGAACATCTGCACGTCCTGCCTCAAGGCCGGCAGAGTCAGCCGCGGCTGAGGCTCTCAGCCCGCGACCTGACAGCTGCTCGGGGTCGAGAGCGACGGTCATACGAGGCCCAAGCATGAACGAGAAGCCGTTGATCGACAACGTTCCCCTCACCCATGACCCGTGGACTGCCGCACCGACCCGCTACGACCGCATGTCCTATCGTCGCGTGGGCACTTGCGGGCTGCTGCTGCCGGCGATCTCGCTGGGCCTCTGGTACAACTTCGGCGACAATCGCCCGTTCGACATCCAGCGCGACGTGCTGCGCTACGCGTTCGACCAGGGCGTCACGCATTTCGATCTCGCCAACAACTACGGGCCGCCCTACGGCCGCCCGCACCGCCGAAGCGGCCGGTATCACCGAGCGGCTCGGCACACCGCTGGTGATCCACCAACCGTCGTACTCGATGCTGAACCGCTGGGTCGAGGACGGCTTGCTCGGCACGCTCGGCACCGCCGGGATGGGCGCGATCGCGTTCACCGCCCTGGCCCAGGGCTTGCTCACCGACCGCTACGTCGACACACCGCCCGGAGCGGTCGTCCGGACAACCAAGCGGCCCACCTTCGACGACGAACTGGTGACCGAGACAGTGCGCGAACGACTGCGGGCTCTCGACCGAATCGCCCAGAGGCGCGCTCAGACGCTGGCACAGCTGGCGCTGGCTCAGCCCCCTTCGGCGTTGCCAACCCTCGTCAGCCATAGTTTGTCCGCGTGTCGGAGCCCCTGGTGATAGTTTTGGCGCTCAGATCGCAAACAACGTGGCGAGGAAGAGGACTGTCATCCCGGCAGCCATCGCCATCTGACCGAGGTCACCCAGCGACCTGTACCAGCCGGCTCCGTGGGGCCGCCCGATGATGTACCTGTAGGTCCACAACGCCGCGGCGGCCGCAAAGGTCACGGTGCCGAGCCAGCTTATTGCGCTGAACCATAACGGCGACCCGCTGCTTACCGGCATGTTCATGGCGGCCATGTCCATGCCCGGCATGGACGACATAGCCGGTTGAGCGTCCTGGTTGCCCGGGCCGACGGCGAGCAGATGATCGTCCATGATGGCATACATCCAGGCCGTCGCCAGCATCATCAGGCCGTTGTATCCATACTGCAGGCGCAGCGCGCCCGTTCGGGCTACAACAACGGCCATCGTCGCGAACACGACGGTCGCCAGCAGGAAAAACAGCATCGGCCCCGCCGCTGGCAATCGCATGCCCCGCGGCCAGGCCATGACCACCATCGCTACCGACATGGTGAAGTGCAGCCCGTGGCTGACGACCCACGTCCATGGTCGGCGTTTGATGATGATCGCTTGACCACATTCGGCGGCAGACAGCACAAACAGCCCGGTGACCACCCATCGAAGAACCAGGACAGAGATCACGCGCGTTACCAGGCCTCTCAGTTTCGGGGAACGTCATGCCGGTCGGAGTCGGCGTTGGCTCCCTCCTGCGGGTGTGGCGCGGCCGAAGCGGCGTAGCCGCAGCGAGTTGGTCACCACGCTGACCGAGGAGAATCCCATCGCCGCACCCGCGACGACCGGGTTCAGTGCACCCAGCGCGGCAAGCGGGATCGCGGCGGTGTTGTAGCCGAATGCCCAGCCCAGGTTCTCATAGATCGTGCGCAGGGTCTGTCTAGACAGCTGGATCGCCTGCACGACACCGTCGAGCCGATCCGACATCAGCGTGATGTCGGAGGCTTCGATGGCCACGTCGGTGCCGGTGCCGATCGCGATGCCCAGGTCGGCCTGCACCAGGGCGGGGGCGTCGTTGACACCGTCGCCGACCATCGCGACCACCTTGCCCTCGTTCTGGAGTCGGCGGACCTCACGGACCTTATCGTGGGGCAGCACCTCGGCCAGCACGCTGTCGATGCCGACCTGCTTGGCGATCGCGTGAGCTGTGCGGGTGTTGTCGCCGGTGATCATGGCGACCTGCAGCCCCATGGCGTGCAGCTGACGGACCACGTCGACCGCGTCGTCTTTGACCGCGTCGGCCACCGCGAGCACCCCTACCACGTGGTCGTCGCGGCCGACGAACACCGCGGTGCGGCCCTGTTCTTCGAGGTCTGCGGCCGCCGCAGCGAGGTGGTCGGGCAGAACCACATCGTGTTCGTCGAGGAGCTGGCGCCGCCCGACCAGCACCGTGTGACCATCGACCTCGGCGCGCACCCCGTGCCCGGCCAGGTTGGCGAACCCGGTGGCGGCTGGAATCTCTATCCCACGTTCGCGTGCACCGACGACGATCGCCGCGCCGATGGGGTGTTCGGAGCCCGACTCGACTGCGGCGGCGATCCGCAGCACCGGATCGGGCTGGCGGCGCCTGCCGGCAATCACGTCGGTGAGCTGCATCTGGGCGCGGGTGAGGGTGCCGGTCTTGTCGAACACCACGGTGTCGATCTTCTGCGAGGCTTCCAGAACCTCGCCGCCTTTGACCAGGATGCCCAGGTCGGCGCCGCGGGCGGTGCCGACCATGATCGCCGTGGGGGTGGCCAGGCCCAGCGCACACGGGCAGGCGATGATCAGCACCGCGACCGCCGCGGTCATACCGGCGACCGGATTGGCGGCCAACAGCGTCCAGCCGGCGAACGTCGCGACGGCAACGCCGATGACGGCCGGCACGAACACCGCGGAGACCCGGTCGGCCAGCCGCTGCACTGGGGCCTTGCCGCCTTGGGCCTGCTTGACCAGGCGCACGATCTGGGCCAGGGTGGTGTCGGCGCCGACGGCGGTGGCGCGCACGCTCAGCACTCCGTCGGTGTTGACCGTGGCCCCGGCGACACGGTCCCGCGCTGTTTTCTCGACCGGGACGGACTCGCCGGTCAGCATCGACTCGTCGACGGCAGCGCGGCCGTCGACGATTTCACCATCGACCGGGATCTTCTCGCCCGGCCGTACCCGCACCACATCCCCGACCTGGACCTGGTCGATCGGCACGAGGAGCTCTTCGCCGTCGACCAGCAGGCATGCTTCTCTGGCGCCCATCTCCAGCAGTTTGCTGATCGCCTCGGACGCCTTGCCCTGGGCGCTGGCCTCGAAATAGCGTCCCAGCACCACGAACGCGATGATCAGCGCCGAAGTGTCGAAGAACAGCGGCCCCCCGGCGAACAACTGGTAGGTGGAGTAGCCGAACGCGGTCAACGTGCCCAGCGAGATCAGCGTGTCCATGGTGGAAGTCAGGGCCCGCGCCTGCTGCACCGCCCCTTTCAGGAACGGCCACCCGGCGACGAATTGCACCGGCACCGTCGCTACAAAGGCGAACCACCCCGCCCAAGGGTGGCCGAAAAACATCGTCGCCATCGCCACCAGCCCCAACGGGAAGGCCAACCACACCCGCCGCAACCAGGTCCGCCGCTCACGGCGACTCTGCTCTCCCGGCGACAAGCCATTCGCGGTGAGCGGCCCGGATCCGCAACCGCCGCAACTCTCGACGTCCGAGACCTCGGCCGCGCGGCGGCGCCGGCCCAACAGCGCCGACACGATGCCGCCGGCAATCCTGCGCACCACACCCATCCTGGGGACGGTGGCCGAACGCGGGGCACGTGCAAGCACCAACTCAGCAGGAACGTGCTCGGCTTGGGCAATCTCCGCCAGCACCTCAGCGGTGTCGCAGTGCTCCGGCGAATACCGGACAACTACCGACGCCGTGCGCGGGTAGGCTTGCGCGGATTGCACGCCGGTCACCCTGGCGACCATCTCCTCGATCGCCACAGCCCGAACCGCGTCAACACCAAACCTCTTGACCTGCACCCGCATTCGCCCTGACGCGTCGGAAACAATTTTCAGGGCGGGGTCGGCATCCACAAGGACGTCAGTGGTCATGATCGCCAGCCACAGTCAGCGGTGGAACGCCCTGCGCGGCGTGCTCTTCGGCCTCGGCCATCACGTCGGCGACCGTCAGTCGAATCTGTTCAGCGCTCGCGCCGGCCGTGCGCTCGGCCGCACGGACAGCCCGCAGACCCCACGCGGTAACGGTGACGGTTGCCTTGCGCAGCGGCGCCTTCGCCACCGCCTTGCGCACGGCCTCATAGGCCACCGCCCCCGCCACGCCGGTCACCACCGTGGGCGTCGCCTTCGCCAAAAACCCATGCCACACCATTGAAATCACTCCCCATTCGTTGTCGAATCCCCGGTCAATGGCCGGGAATCTGGACTCCGCGGCCAACCGTTGGCAACTCATCAGCAGTCGGCTCGCCCACGGCGGCACCGTTGAGCCGTAGATCCGGGCCGGTCAATGCGGGCGTGAACTTGACGGCATCAATCAGCTCGGCAATCGCAGCTTGGCCGCGGCCATCCAGCACCGCCGCCGAAAAGCAGGTCTCCAAGTGGTTGTGCAACATCACCCGATTTGCCCGTTCCAGTGAAGACTGCACCGCGGAGATCTGCTTCATCACATCTACGCAGTACGCGTCGGACTCCACCATCCGGATGATTCCGTCGAGGTGGCCCCGCACCGTCTTGAGCCGGTTCAGCGCCGCCTGCTTCTTCGCCGTCAAATCCTTGCTCATCACCACCTCCGCACCTCACCGTCTGTTCACTATAGCCCACCCCACCTGGGGTGGGCTATAGGCATCGCATTCGGGCCGTCCGTGACAGCGATCAGCCATCGCGGTCGTGGCCGCATTGGTGACCACCTCGCTGTCATACGCGTTGAGGTTTAGGGCAGCCGCCAGTCGATCGGCTCGGCACCCATCCCGGCCAGCAGCTCGTTCGCCCGGCTGAACGGCCGCGAGCCGAAGAACCCCAGCGATGCCGACAACGGCGAAGGATGCGACGCCTCGATCACGGCACAGTCGGAGTCCAGCACCGGTTTCAGCGTGGAGGCGTCTTTGCCCCACAGGATCGCCACCATCGCCTGATCGCGTTGCGCCAACGCCCGGATCGCGCACTCGGTGACCGCTTCCCAACCCTTGCCCCGGTGCGACGCCGGCTTACCCGGGCACACCGTGAGCACCCGGTTGAGCAGCAGCACTCCGCGTTGAGCCCACGGACTGAGGTCACCGCACGACGGTGTCGGATAACCCAGGTCGGCGGTGTATTCGGTGAAGATGTTCTCCAGGCTGCGCGGCAGCGGCCGCACGCCCGGGGCCACCGAAAAGCACAGGCCCACCGCATGCCCGGGGGTCGGATACGGATCTTGTCCGACGATCAGTACTCGCACCCGGTCGAATGGAAAAGTAAAGGCACGCAACACGTTCTGCCCGGCAGGTAGATAACCACGCCCGGCAGCGATCTCGGCACGCAGAAACTGGCCCATCGCAGCCACCTGATCAGCCACCGGTGCCAGCGCAGCGGCCCAACCCTGCTCGACGAGTTCACCGAGCGGACGTGCGGTCACTGCCGACCTTTCTTCAGCAGCACTGGCCATTGTTGCAACAGTACCGACAACATTAAGACTCCTGAACCGCCGCTTGAGTTCAGACGGTAACGACGCCGCCCAGGGCATCGAGCCCGGCGAAGTCGCGGGCGTTGCGGGTGTAGAGCCGAGCCGGGCGTGCGGGTGGCATGCGGTATGGCCGCGACGTCCATCGGCATTCGGCTCCGGTGTCGTCGCTACCAGGTGGTGACCGAGCGTGGATGCCGATGATCCCGTAGCCGCCGGTCCTTCGTCACCAGTCGCCAGCCGTGTTCGACGGCCGTGGCATAGATCAACCGGTCCGCGGGGTCGCCGGGAAACGACGACGGCAGTGACACCGCGGTAGACGCCACGGCCGGCGTGATGCCGACTGTGCGGACCTGTTCAGCGAGCTGCTGGAGCCAAGACCGAACCGGAATCGTCACCTGGATGCGTTCGTGTTCGGCCAACCACGCCAATTCGAACCAGGTGATCGCGGCGACGGCGAGCACGTCGGCCTGCTCGACGGCTCGGCTCGCGATCCGGCTTAGGCGCCGCGGCTCGGCCGACCACCAGTGAACCACGTGTGAGTCGAGTAGCACCGTCGTCACGACGCGTTCCACGACACCCCGGTGGTGAACAGTGCGTCGTCGTCGGCGGCCGACATCGCCACTCCAGCCATGCGACCCTTGAGCCCGTGCGGCCCGCTGGCCCCGACCAGTCGGGCCACGGCGCGGCCGTGCTTGGTGACCACGATCTCTTCACCTTCAGCGACTTCGTCGAGCAGCGCGAGGATCTTTGCCTTTACCTCCGTAGCGGTCATATTTCTGGTCATATCGTTAGTCTACTGGTCAGTGGGTTGTCATCGTGATGTCTTCCTCGGCGGGTCGAACGACTGCCAGCCCGCGTAGCCGTCCCAGCCGACACCGTCGACCAGCACCCGGGCCGGGCCGTCGACTACCCGCCCGATGACCCGCCACCCCGGCGGTACCGCACCGGGGAAGCAGGCCACCAGGGCGTGATCTTCTCCCCCGCCGAGCACCCACGACCACCCGTCGACACCGACCATTTCGGCGGCCGGCGCCACCGCCGCGTGGTCTCCGGCCAGGGCCTCGGTGGACACCTCGACGCCCACCCCGGACGCCTGCGCGATATGGCGCAGGTCGGCGACCAGCCCATCGGAGACGTCGATCATGGCCTGCGCACCGGCCTCGGCGGCGGCCCGGCCCTGCCCGTACGGCGGCTGCGGCACCAGATGCCGGCGCCGCAATGCGTCGAATCCGCCTATCCCGTTGCGCCACAGGGCATACCCGGCCGCCGAGCAACCCAGCTGACCGCTGACGGCGAGCACCGATCCCGGCCGTGAGCCGGAACGCAACACCGGCACCCGACCATCCAGCTCGCCCAGCACAGCCACCGAAACGACCCACTGGTCGCAGTCGACCAGGTCACCGCCGACGATGCCCGCGCCGATCCGCTGCGCCTCCGCCCACATGCCGTCAGCCAACGCGCCGACCTGGGCGGCCGGGGTGTCGGCGGGCGCGCCGAACCCGACGACGAAGGCGGTCGCCTGCGCGCCCATCGCCTCGATGTCGGCCGCGTTCACCGCGATCGCCTTGCGGCCGATATCGTGCGGGGTCGACCAGTCCAGCCGAAAGTGCCGGCCGGCCACCAGCATGTCGGTCGACACCACGGTGCGGCCGTCGCCCGCGAGCACCACGGCGGCATCGTCGCCGGGCCCCAGCAGGGTGGTGTGCGGCTGGTGGCGGCCCGCCACCAGCCGGTCGATCATGGAAAACTCACCCAACTGACCCAGTGTGGGATCGTCGTCACTCACGCGTGGAGTGTAGGTGGGTCAGCGGAGGAGAAGCAGCAGTGACCGATCCGGATGGGCCGCCGCGTGTCGCGCTGATCGCGGCTCTGGTGGTCGCGGTCGCGGCGGTCGGTGCTGTGCTGGCGATCGCGGCGACCCGCCGGGCACCGCAACAACCGGTCGCCATTCCCGCCGTCGCCGCCCCGCACGCCGCCGACCCGGCGTGTCAAGCGCTGCTGGACGCGCTGCCAGCACGGCTCGGCGACGATCAACGCACACCGCTGGCACAACCCGCACCCGAGGGCGCGGCCGCCTGGGCAGCCGGCGGCGAACCCGTCGTGCTGCGCTGCGGACTGGACCGCCCGGCCGAGTTCGTGGTGGGCGCGCCGATACAGGTCGTCGACTCGGTGCAGTGGTTCGAGGTGCATGCCGACGGCCAGTCCACCTGGTCCACCTGGTACACGGTGGACCGGCCGGTGTATGTGGCGCTCACGCTGCCACCAGGATCGGGGCCGACACCGATCCAGCAACTGTCCGATCTCATTGCCGACACCATCGCGACCGTGCCGATCAACCCGGCACCGGCGAATTAGCGTCCCTCAGCGCAGCCCGGTCCCGCGCGCCAACGCGGTGTCGACCATCGTCGCCAACAGGGTCGGATAGTCGATGCCGCTGGCCGCCCACATCCGCGGGTACATCGAGATCGTGGTGAACCCGGGCATGGTGTTGACCTCGTTGACCACCGGGCCGTCGTCGGTGAGGAAGAAGTCCACCCGGGCCAGGCCCTGGCAGTCCAGCGCGGTGAACGCCCGGACCGCCAGCCGCCGCACCTCGTCGGCGACGTCGTCGTCGATCTTGGCGGGCACATCCAACTCGGCGGCGTCGTCGAGATACTTGGTGGCGAAGTCGTAGAAGGTGTCCTCCCGGCCGCGCACCCCGGCCACCCGAATCTCGCCCACCGTGCTGGCCGCCACCGAGCCGTCCGGGAATTCGAGCACCCCGCACTCCAGCTCACGGCCGGAGATCGCGGCCTCGACGATCACCTTCGGGTCGTGCCGACGGGCATCGGCAATCGCGGCGGGCAGCTCGTCGGCGTGCGACACCCGGCTGACCCCGATCGACGAGCCGCCCCGGGCCGGTTTGACGAACACCGGCAGTCCCAGCCACTCGCGCTCCTCGATCGTCGGCAGCGGATGTGCCGGCCTGAGCACCACATGCGGGCCGATCGGCAATCCCGCGACCGTCAGCAGCTTCTTGGTGAACTCCTTGTCCATACCGGTCGCACTGGCCAGCACCCCCGCTCCCACATAGGGCACCCCGGCCAGTTCGAGCAGCCCCTGGACTGCGCCGTCCTCGCCGTACGGGCCGTGCAGCACCGGGAACACCACGTCGACCGAGGCCAGCACCTCCCCGGCGCCGGTCGACAGCGCGACCAACTGACCGGCGCGCTGCGGGTCGGCGAGCAGGGCCAACTCGGTGCCCGACGCCGACGTCACCCCCGGCAGCTGCCGGTTGGTGATCGCCAGCGTCTCCGGGTCGCCGTCGGTGAGCACCCAGGCGCCTTCCGGGGTGATGCCCACCGCGACCACCTCGAACCGCTGCGGGTCGAGGTTTCGCAGGATGCTGCCCGCCGACACGCATGAGATGGCGTGCTCGCTGCTGCGGCCGCCGAACACGACGGCCACCCGGACCCGGTCACCGGCGTCGGGGGAGCTGGGGGCGTTCACAACCTAGAGAGGCTACCGCCGGTCACTCCGGTTTGGTGCGGCGTCCCAGCAGCAGCGCGACCGCCTCACCGACGGACAGTCCCCGGTGACAGACCCGGTGCACCGCGTCGGTGAGTGGCATCTCGACGTCGTAGCTGGAGGCCAGTGCCAGCACCGATTGGCACGACGTCACACCCTCGATGACGTGGCTGTCCCTGCTGTCCCAGCCGTCCCGGCCGTCCCAGCCGTCCCAGCCGTCGCTGCCGTCCCAGCCGTCCCAGCCGTCGCTGCCGTCTCCGGTCCCCAGAGCCTGCAGCGTCGCCACCACCACGTCACCCCGGCCGAGTCGCTCGCCGAAGGAACGGTTCCGTGACCGTGGCGAGGTGCAGCTGGCCACCAGGTCACCCACCCCGGCCAGACCCGCCAGCGTGGCGCCCTTGGCCCCCAGCGCGATGCCCAGCCGCATGATCTCCGCCAGTCCCCGGGTGACGATCGCCGCCGCGGTGTTCTCGCCCAGACCCACACCGGCGGCCATGCCGCACGCCAGCGCGATGACGTTCTTGCAGGCGCCGCCGACTTCGGTGCCGACCACGTCGGCGTTGGTGTAGGGGCGGAAGTATCCGGTGTTGAGCATGCGCTGCAACGCCACCGCCCGCCCCGAGTCACTGCAGGCGACGACGGTGGCGGCTGGCTGCCCGTCGGCGATCTCACCGGCCAGGTTAGGCCCGGACAGCACCGCCACCTGCGCTGGGTCGACGCCGGTCACCGCGACGATGACCTGGCTCATCCGCATCAGGGTGCCCAACTCGATGCCCTTGGCCAGGCTGACCAGGGTGGCGCTCTCGGTGAGCAGTGAAGTCCACGCCTCCAGGTTGGGCCGCATCACCTGTGCGGGCACCCCGAGGAACACCGTCGTCACACCGCCCAGGGCCTCGGCCGCGTCTGCGGTGGCGCAGATCCTCCCCGGCAGCCGCACACCGGGAAGATGGTCGGGGTTGCATCGGGTGGCGTTGATCGCTTCGGCGAGCTCGGGCCGACGTGCCCACAACCTGACCGCGCTGCCGGCGTCGGCCAGCACCTTGGCTACAGCCGTGCCCCACGCGCCGGCGCCCATCACCGCAACGGTGCCTTCGCTGCCGGCCATTGCCACCACCTCGCTCCAGTTCTCTCCGGTTCGCTCCGGCCGGGCTTCACCCTAAAGCCTGCCGTACAGCGACGCTGGCAGGATGAGCGTCATGCGCGATGTCGGCCTGATCATCGCCGTCAAGCGGCTGCAGACCGCCAAGACCCGGTTGGCGCCGGCGTTTCCGGCTGGTGCCCGCGAGGACCTGGTGCTGGCCATGCTGGTCGACACCGTCATCGCGGCAACGAAGGTCGAGTCACTGTGCTGTATCAACGTGGTCACACCCGACGATGCTGCCGCGGCCGTGGCGGCTGAGTTCGGCGCCAACGTGTTGCGCGACCCCACCCCGGCGGGCCACCGGGACCCGCTCAACAACGCGCTGCTTGTCGCAGAACGCGCGATCGCCGGATCGGTCACCAACATCGTTGCCTTGCAAGGCGATCTGCCGGCACTTCAAACCCATGAACTCGCTGAGGCGATCGCGGCCGCCCGGTCGCACCTGCGAAGCTTCGTTGCCGACCGGCATGGGGCCGGTACCGCGGCGCTGTTCGCCTTCGGCGCCGCGCTGGACCCGCGGTTCGGGCGGGACTCCTCGGCGCGGCACCGTCATTCGGGTGCGGTAGAGCTCACCGGTGCCTGGCCAGGTCTGCGCTGCGACGTCGACACACCCGAGGATCTGGCGGTTGCGTGCGGTCTCGGCGTCGGGACGTCGACCACGCGGGCCGTCGTCCATTGATTCCCGTCCGACCGGGCACACCAAAGGTGGCGGGATACCGATCTGCCGCCGCGGTGGCAGCACACCCGATGATGAGTAATGATTTCCCTGTGACCGACATCGAAGCCAGCCAACTCGCCGAGCTGCACACCGACGAGGCAGACTGGCGTCCCATCGACACGGCACCTGCTGCACCGCCGGCAGCCACGGTGATCCAAGCCCCTACCGCCGACGACGAACTTCCCGATGATCGCTACCTGAACCGCGAACTGAGCTGGCTGGACTTCAACGCCCGGGTGCTGGCGCTGGCCGCCGACACCTCACTGCCCTTGCTGGAGCGGGCCAACTTCCTGGCAATCTTCGCTTCGAACCTCGACGAGTTCTACATGGTTCGGGTGGCCGGCCTCAAACGTCGTGACGAGATGGGGCTGTCGGTGCGCTCGGCGGACGGCTTGACCCCGCGCGAGCAACTGCGCCGCATCGGCGAACAGACCCAGCAGATTGCTACCCGGCACGCCCGGGTCTTCCTCGACTCGGTGCGGCCCGCGCTGGCCGAGGAGGGAATGCACATCGTCACTTGGGCCAACCTGGACGAGGCCGAGCGCGAGCAATTGTCGGCCTACTTTCACGACCAGGTGTTCCCGGTGCTGACCCCGCTGGCTGTCGACCCGGCACACCCGTTCCCTTTCGTCAGCGGGCTGAGCCTGAACCTGGCGGTCACGGTGCGCCGTCCCGAGGACGGCGGGCAGCACTTCGCCCGGATCAAGGTTCCCGACAATGTCGATCGTTTCGTCGAGCTCGGCGCTCGCACCAACGGCAGCGCCGGCATTGGGGACAACGAACGAGCGGAAATTCGCTTCCTGCCGATGGAGGAGTTGATCGCGGCCTTTCTCCCAGTGCTGTTCCCGGGCCTTCAGATCGTCGAGCACCATGTGTTTCGCATCACCCGCAACGCGGATTTCGAGGTCGAAGAGGACCGCGACGAGGATTTGCTGCAGGCGCTGGAGCGGGAGCTGGCGCGGCGCCGGTTCGGGTCGCCGGTACGCCTCGAGGTTTCCGACGACATGACCGAGAACATGCTGGAACTGTTGCTGCGGGAACTCGATGTACACCCCGGTGATGTCATCGAGGTGCCCGGACTGCTCGATTTGTCGTCGCTGTCGCAGATCTATCGCCAGGATCGGCCGGGCCTCAAAGACCCGGCTTTCGTCCCGGCCACCCATCCGGCTTTCGCAGAGCGGGAAACCCCCAAAAGCATTTTCGCCACCCTGCGCGAGGGTGATGTGCTGGTGCACCACCCCTATGACTCCTTCTCCACCAGCGTGCAGCGGTTCATCGAGCAGGCCGCCGCCGATCCCGACGTGCTGGCGATCAAGCAGACGCTGTACCGCACCTCGGGTGACTCACCGATCGTCACCGCGTTGATCGATGCCGCCGAAGCCGGAAAACAGGTGGTGGCACTGGTCGAGATCAAGGCGCGTTTCGATGAACAGGCCAACATCAAGTGGGCACGCCAGCTGGAACATGCCGGGGTACACGTGATGTACGGGCTGGTCGGGTTGAAAACGCACTGCAAGACCGCGCTTGTCGTACGCCGCGAAGGTTCGACCATCCGCCGGTACTGCCACATCGGCACCGGCAACTACAACAGCAAGACCGCCCGGCTCTACGAGGATATCGGCCTGCTGTCCGCGGCCCCGGACATCGGCGCTGATCTCACCGATCTGTTCAACTCGCTCACCGGCTACTCACGGAAGATGGTCTACCGCAACCTATTGGTGGCACCTTACGGCGTGCGCACCGGAATCATCGAACGCATCGGGCGAGAGGTTGCCGCGCACCGCGACGACGGAAACGGCCGGATCCGGCTCAAGCTCAACTCCCTGGTCGACGAGCAGGTGATCGACGCGCTCTATCGTGCATCACGAGCCGGCGTGCGGGTCGAGTTGGTGGTCCGCGGGATCTGTGCGCTGCGCCCCGGTGTGGCCGGGTTTTCCGAGAACATTGCCGTGCGTTCGATTCTCGGCCGTTTTTTGGAGCATTCACGCATCATCCACTGTCGCGCGATCGACGAGTTCTGGATCGGCAGCGCCGACATGATGCACCGCAACCTCGACCGCCGGGTCGAGGTCATGGTCCAGGTCAAAGACCCCAGGCTGACCGCGCAGCTCGACGAAGTGTTCAAGTCCGCACTGGATCGATCCACCCGCTGCTGGGAGCTCGGGCCCGACGGCAAGTGGACCGCGTCGCCGCAGCCCGGGGAGACCGTACGTGATCACCAGGTATCGCTGATGGGGTGGCACCGGAGCCCTTGAAGTCCCACATCCGACCACTTCCGCCACTTCCGCGGTGCACGCGGGCTGGAATTGACCTGCAGGAGTTAAGGTGCCGAAAATGACACCGCCGGGTGGCAATGTCGCTGCGGTCAGGTCGGTCTATGCCGCCGGGGGTGTGCTGTGGCGGCCAGCGGGTAAGGGGCGCAAGGCGGTCGAGGTTGCGCTCATTCACCGCCCCCGCTACGACGACTGGACGCTGCCCAAGGGCAAGGTCGATCCCGGTGAAACCGAGCCGGTGACCGCGGTACGGGAAATCCTCGAAGAGACCGGCCACCATGCCCATCTGGGCCGGCGTCTGGGTACGGTGAACTATCCGGTCTCCCAGAGCGTCAAAAAGGTCCGCTACTGGGCAGCGCGCAGTCTCGGCGGTGAATTCGCCGCCGGTACCGAGGTCGACGACATGGTGTGGCTACCGGTGCCGGACGCGATGAAGAAACTCGGATACAGCTACGATCGAAAGATCCTGCGCCGGTTCGTCAAATACCCCGCCGGCACCCAGACGGTTCTGATCGTCCGGCACGCAACCGCGGGCCGTAGTTCCAGGTTCTCCGGTGACGACACCCAACGGCCGCTGGACAAGCAGGGGCGTGTGCAGGCCAAGTCCCTGACCGGTGTGCTGCTGGCATTCGGTGCCGCCGATGTACATGCCGCCGACAGGTTGCGCTGTCACCAAACCGTCGCGCCGTTGGCCGCCCAACTCGGTGTGACCGTCTGCAATGAACCCGCGCTGACCGAGGAAGCCTATGCGCACAGCCCCAAACCAGCCCGGCGCCGTGCGCTGCGGATTGCGCAAACAGGATGCACCCCGGTGATCTGCACTCAGGGCAAGGTGATTCCGGACCTCATCGCGTGGTGGTGTGAGCGCGACGGTGTGCGCCCCGACAAATCCCGCAACCGCAAGGGCAGCACCTGGGTGCTGTCGCTGGTCGATGGGCGGCTGGTCGCCGCCGACCACATCGGCAGTGCGGTGGCCGCTAAAGGTCCGGCTGAGCACTCGTGATGAGCATGCGCGAATGGGCCGAGCGCCGCCGAACGTAACGGTCTGCGGCGCTGGCCCATCGGCGTGTGTCTATTTGCGGCCCCGCCGGACCGTGGCCCTTCGGGCGGGTGCCTTTTTCACCGCTGCCTTTTTGGCCGGGGCCCGCTTGGTCGCAGCCTTACGAGCCGGCGCCTTGGTCACGGCCTTGCGGACCGGCGCCTTCTTCACCGCCGCCTTTTTGGCTGGAGCCCGCTTCGTTGTGGCCTTTTTGGCCGGGGCCCGCGTGGTTGCGGCCTTCTTGGCCGGGGCTTTCTTCGCCACCTTCGCCGCGGCTCTGCGAGCCGGTGCCTTGGCCGCGGACTTCGGCGCGGCAGCCCGGGTGGCTTTCCTGGCCGGCGACTTCTTTACCGCCTTCTTGGCCCCACCCGCGACCACGCCGCGCTTGACCGCCGGCCCTTGCGCCGGGAGACGCTGCGCGCCAGACACAACCGCCTTGAATTGCGCGCCCGGACGAAATGCCGGGACGGATGTCGGCTTCACCTTCACCGTTTCCCCGGTGCGTGGGTTACGGGCCACGCGCGCCGCACGGCGCCGTTGCTCGAATACACCGAAACCGGTGATAGTGACGCTGTCACCCTTGTGCACCGCACGCACAATGGTGTCGACGACATTCTCGACGGCGGCCGTCGCCGATCTGCGATCCGCGCCCAATTTCTGTGTGAGCTCATCGATCAGCTCTGCTTTGTTCATCCAATCCCTCCGAGACCAGTGGTCCGCTTTGGACCGACTAGCGCATCAGGGTAATCCCTTCGGCCGCTGATATCCAAGAGCCACGCGCAATTTCAAATGAAATTATCGGCCACTCCGGCAATATGGTTGCCGCCCTTGGTCGGTGACGGGCACCCCGATGTCGGCGGTGCGAACCGGTAATCCGGCTCGCCGGCCGACCGTCAGCCGACAGGTGTGGTCCGTGGTTTCCAGGCCGGACGGGTCGTCTCGTAGGCGTCGATCCTGTCCAGTTTCTGCAGCGTAAGGCCTATATCATCGAGTCCTTCGGTCAGTCGCCAGGCGGTGTAGTCGTCAATATTGAACGGCACCATCACGCTTCCCGCGGCGATAGTCCGATCGCCAAGATTGGCAGTGATTTCCAGCCCGGGGCTCTGCTCGATGAGTTTCCACAAGATTTCCACATCGTCTTGAGCGACCTGAGCCGCCAGCAGCCCGTCCTTCCCGGCGTTGCTGCGGAAGATGTCGGCGAACCGGGATGAGATCACCACCCGGAAGCCGTAGTCCATCAGAGCCCACACCGCGTGCTCCCGGGAGGATCCGGTGCCGAAGTCAGGCCCGGAAACCAACACCGAACCCCGGTCGAAGGGGCTGAGGTTGAGCACGAACGACGGGTCGGCCCGCCAGGCTGCGAACAGCCCGTCCTCGAAGCCGGTTCGGGTGATGCGCTTCAAAAAGCTCGCGGGGATGATCTGATCGGTGTCGACATTGGACCGGCGCAGCGGCACCCCGATGCCGGTGTGGGTGTGGAAAGCTTCCATCATTGAACTCCTCTTAAATGCGGTGCCGGTCAATTCAAGTCAGCGGGCGCCGAAAGCGTGCCGCGGATCGCGGTGGCGGCGGCGACGACCGGCGACACCAGGTGGGTGCGCCCGCCTTTGCCCTGCCGCCCTTCGAAGTTGCGGTTGGACGTCGAGGCACACCGCTGCCCCGGGGCGAGTTGGTCGGGGTTCATGCCCAGGCACATCGAGCAACCGGGCTGGCGCCACTCGGCGCCGGCAGCTACGAAAACCTCGTCAAGTCCCTCGGCTTCGGCCTGCTTTCGCACCCCCATCGAGCCCGGCACGATGAGCATCCGCACGTTGCCGGTCACCCGACGGCCCCGCATCACCTCCGCCACCGCGCGCAGATCCTCGATGCGGCTGTTGGTGCACGATCCGACGAACACGGTGTCCACCGCGATGTCGCGCATCGGGGTTCCGGGTCGAAGGTCCATGTATTCCAATGCCCGTTCGGCAGCCCGCCGCTCGGCGTCGTCGGTCATCAGTTCCGGGTCAGGCACCGCGTCGCCCAACGGAACGCCCTGGGCGGGATTGGTGCCCCAGGTGACGAACGGGGTCAGCGAGGACGCGTCGAGGTAGACCTCGAGATCGAATTCGGCACCCGGGTCCGTGCGCAGCCCTTGCCAGTAGGTGACGGCAGCGTCCCAGGCGGCTCCGGCCGGAGCATGTGGCCGGCCGCGCAGATATTCGTAGGTGGTGTCGTCTGGTGCCACCATCCCGGCCCGGGCCCCGGCTTCAATACTCATGTTGCAGATGGTCATGCGGGCTTCCATCGACAACGATTCCACGGTGCTGCCCCGGTATTCGATGACGTGGCCCTGGCCACCGCCGGTCCCGACCCTGGCGATCACCGCCAGGATGATGTCCTTGGCCGTCACACCGGGCGGCAGTCCCCCGTCGATATTGACCGCCATCGTCTTGAACGGTCGTAGCGGCAGCGTCTGGGTGGCCAGCACATGCTCGACCTCGGAGGTACCGATACCCATCGCCAACGCGCCGAAAGCCCCGTGGGTGGAGGTGTGGCTGTCCCCGCAGACGACCGTCATTCCCGGCTGGGTGAGCCCCAACTGCGGGCCGATGATGTGCACGATGCCCTGATCGATGTCGCCCATCGGGTGCAGGCGGATGGAAAATTCCGCACAGTTGCGTCGCAACGTCTCGACCTGTTTGCGCGACACGGGGTCTGTGATCGGCTTGTCGATGTCGATGGTCGGCACATTGTGATCCTCGGTGGCGATGGTCAGGTCCGGCCGGCGGACCCGCCGGCCGGCCAGCCGCAGGCCCTCGAAGGCCTGCGGGCTGGTGACCTCGTGGATCATGTGCAGGTCGATGTAGATGAGGTCTGGTTCGGTTCCACCGCCGGCGGCCACCAGATGTTCGTCCCGGACCTTCTCGGCCAGGGTGCGGGGCTTGCGGGGTTGTGTGCCGGATGTCTTGTCCATTTTTATCTATCTCATGATGTGAGAAGTTAGTATCTCGATATGAGACAGCATAGCGGCATCGGCGTCCTCGACAAAGTCGTCGACGTACTGGGCGCGATCGCCGAATCGCCGTGCGGGCTGGCTGAACTCTGTGAGCGCACCGGCATGCCCCGGGCCACCGCGCACCGACTGGCCGCCGGGCTCGAGACCCACCGCCTGTTGGCGCGCGGCGCCGACGGCCGCTGGCAGATCGGTCCCGCCGTCGCCGAACTGGCGGCGCACGCCGACGACCCGCTGCAGGCCGTCGGAGCGGTGGTGCTGCCCCGGCTGCGGGAGATCACCGGTGAGAGTGTGCAACTGTACCGGCGCGACGGAACCTCGCGGGTCTGTGTCGCGGCGGCGGAGCCGCCGGCCGGGCTTCACGACACGGTTCCGGTCGGCGCCCGGCTGCCGATGACGGCGGGGTCCGGAGCCAAGGTGCTGTTGGCCTACGCCGATCCCGCCACCCAGCAGGCGGTGCTGCCGGAGGCCACGTTCACCGATCGCCTGTTGGCCCAGGTACGACGGCGCGGCTGGGCGCAGAGTGTCGCGGAGCGTGAACCCGGGGTGGCCAGTGTGTCGGCGCCGGTTCGCGATCCGCACGGGGCGGTCGTCGCGGCGATATCGGTGTCCGGCCCGAGCGACCGGATAGGCCGGCGGCCGGGCGGCCGGTGGGCCGCGGACCTGATCGAGGCGGCCGACGCACTGACCCGCAGACTGTAGCGGGTTGCGCACCGTGCCCAGGCTCGTCGCGAGCATGCGCGGCCTCGTCGCGAGCATGCGCAGACTCGCACTCCGCGGACGCCGCGAGTGCGATTCTGTGCATGCTCGGCCAAGGCGCTGGCGGCCTGACAGACTACTGACGTGGGAACCAATCAGCGCGCACAGATCGTCATGTCGGCAACTGAGATCGCCGACTTCGTCACCACCAGTCGCACCGGGACGTTGGCGACCGTCGGCCCGGACGGGCAGCCACACCTGACCGCGATGTGGTATGGCGTGCTCGACGGCGAGATCTGGTTGGAGACGAAGGCCAAGTCGCAGAAGGCGGTCAACGTCAGACGCGATCCGCGGGTCAGCTTCCTGCTCGAGGGCGGCGATACCTACGACGCGCTGCGCGGAGTGTCGTTCGAGGGAGTCGCCGAGATCATCGAAGATCCCGAGACCATCTTCCGGGTCGGGGTCAGCGTGTGGGAGCGCTATACCGGCCCGTACACCGACGAGATGAAACCCGCGGTCGATCAGATGATGCACAAGCGGGTCGCCGTGCGGATCGTCACTCGCCGCACCCGTTCGTGGGACCACCGCAAGCTCGGGTTGCCGGCGATGCCGCGGGGTGGCTCCACCGCGCCCCTGAAATAGCCGATGATGTAGCCCCGATGGGATTCGAACCCACGCTACCGCCGTGAGAGGGCGGCGTCCTAGGCCGCTAGACGACGGGGCCAGAACCAATCCGAGCTGCCAGCATAGCTCAAGCCGATACGGCCGATCTCATTGCTCGCGGCGGACCGGTTTTGCTGGGGTACCAGGACTCGAACCTAGAATGGCTGAACCAGAATCAGCTGTGTTGCCAATTACACCATACCCCATTGACCGG
>NZ_JBYCKY010000256.1:0-3534 GCF_057473605.1 Mycobacterium sp. TH-M82
GCGGTGGCGGCCTTGCTGGCCTGTGCCCGAAGCGCCCGAGCCGCGCTCGCCGACCCGGAACCACGCTGCTCCTTGACCGGCCTACTCTCCACCACCACGGTGATGTGGCTGGTACGGCGGCGAATCCGGAAGGCACGCCCCTGCGCTCGCGGGCGGATACGCTTCGCGGTCGGTCCCTCGTCGGCATAGACGGTGGCCACTACCAGCGTCGTCGGATCCAGCCCATTGTTGTTTTCGGCGTTGGCCGCTGCGCTCGCGATCGCTTTGGCCACCGGAAGACTTGCCGACTGCGGCGCCCAGCGCAGGATGTCCAGCGCTTCGGCCACGGGCTTACCGCGCACCAGGTCGATCACCCTGCGCGCCTTGCTGGCCGACACCCGCACAAAGCGCGCTTTGGCGACCGCCGTCGGATATTCAGTGGTAACACTCACCGCCGCTTAGCCTTCCGGTCGTCTTTGATGTGCCCCTTGAAGGTGCGCGTCGGGGCGAATTCGCCGAGCTTGTGTCCGACCATCGATTCGGTGACGAACACCGGTACATGCTTGCGGCCGTCGTGGACGGCGAAGGTGTGCCCAACGAAGTCCGGTGTGATGGTCGACCGACGCGACCATGTCTTGATGACCTGCTTGGTGTTCTTCTCGTTCTGCGCGTCGACCTTCTTGAGCAGATGGTCGTCGACGAACGGACCTTTCTTGAGGCTGCGTGGCATGCCTGCGTCTCCTCCGCTTCCTACCGGTGCTTCTTGCCGGTGCGCCGGCGTCGGACGATGAGCTTGTCGCTGGGCTTGTGCCGCCGCCGTGTTCGGCCCTCGGGCTTGCCCCACGGGCTGACCGGGTGCCGGCCACCGGAACTCTTGCCCTCACCACCGCCGTGCGGGTGGTCGACCGGGTTCATCACCACGCCGCGGACCGACGGCCGCTTGCCCTTCCACCGCATCCGGCCGGCCTTGCCCCAGTTGATGTTGGCCTGCTCGGCGTTGCCCACCTCGCCTACGCTGGCACGGCAGCGCACGTCGACACGGCGGATCTCGCCGGACGGCATGCGCAGTGACGCGTAGCTGCCCTCTTTGCCCAGCAATTGGATGCTCGACCCCGCTGAGCGGGCCAGCTTGGCGCCACCGCCCGGCCGCAACTCCACCGCATGGATCAGGGTGCCGGCCGGGATGTTGCGCAGCGGCAGGTTGTTGCCCGGCTTGATGTCGGCGTTGGGACCGGACTCCACCACATCGCCCTGCGAGAGACCTTGCGGTGCAATGATGTAGCGCTTCTCACCGTCGAGGTAATGAAGCAACGCTATCCTTGCCGTGCGGTTGGGATCGTATTCGATGTGTGCGACCTTCGCGTTTACGCCGTCTTTGTCGTTGCGCCGGAAGTCGATCACCCGGTAGGCGCGCTTGTGTCCGCCGCCCTTGTGCCGGGTGGTGATCCTGCCGTACGCATTGCGTCCACCGCGGCCGTGCAGCGGGCGCACCAGCGACTTTTCCGGCGTAGAACGCGTGATCTCGGCGAAATCGGAGACGCTGGCACCGCGACGACCCGGTGTCGTCGGCTTGTACTTACGAATTCCCATGTCTGCTATGTCTTTCTCTCACGTCGACTACGCCGGGGCTGTGAACACGTCGATCGGCTTACTGCCGGGCACCAGGGTCACGATGGCGCGCTTGGTGTCCTTGCGCTTGCCGAATCCGGTCCGGGTGCGCTTCCGTTTGCCTGGCCTGTTAGCGGTGTTCACCGAGGCCACCTTGACCGAAAAGATCTTTTCGATCGCGATCTTGATCTGCGTCTTGTTCGAGTCCGGGTGCACGATAAAGGTGTAGGTGTTCCCTCCTATCAGCCCATAGGATTTCTCCGAAATCACCGGGGCGATGATGATGTCGCGGGGATCGGTTACCGTTGCCATCTACGACGAAACCCCTTCCTGATCTTTAGCGTCTCGCGTGTCCGCGCGGGCGGCGCTGATGTAGGCATCCAGCGCCTCGACGGAGAACACCACGTCGTCGGCGCGCAGCACGTCATAGGTGTTGAGCTGGTCCGGGGCAAGAATGTGCACTCCGGGCAGGTTGCGTATGCTCTTCGCGCCGGTTTCGTCGCTGCGCCCGATGACCACCAGCAACTGCTTGCGATCGGTCAGCGCGTCCAGAACCTTCATGGCGCTCTTGGTCGACGGGGTCTGGCCCGCCACCAGTTCGGTGATCGCGTGGATACGGCCGTTGCGTGCGCGGTCCGACAGTGCACCGCGCAGCGCGGCGACGATCATCTTCTTCGGGGTCCGCTGGCTGTAGTCGCGCGGTTTCGGGCCGTGCGCCACACCGCCGCCGGTGAACTGCGGGGCTCGGATCGAACCCTGCCGCGCGCGGCCGGTGCCCTTCTGCCGGTACGGCTTGCGGCCGCCGCCGCGCACCTCGCCGCGGGTCTTCGTCGAGTGGGTGCCCTGCCGGCGCGCGGCCAGCTGGGCGGTCACCACCTGATGCATCAACGCGATATTGGCGGGGACGTCGAACAGCTCGGCCGGCAACTCGATCGAGCCACTCTTCTTGCCGTCCGGGGTCTTGACGTCAATTGTGATGCCGGCCACTACTTCTCACCCTTTTTGATTGCGCTGCGGACCAGGACCAGCCCACCGTTGCGTCCCGGGATGGCACCCTTGATCAACAGCACACCGTTCTCCACATCGACCTTGTGCACCAGGAGATTTTGCGTGGTGACGCGGTCGTTGCCCATCCGGCCCGACATCCGGGTGCCCTTGAACACCCGGCCGGGAGTGGAGCAGCCGCCGATGGAACCCGGGCGGCGGTGCACCGCCTGGGTGCCGTGACCGGCGCCCTGGCCGGCAAAGCCGTGCCGTTTCATCGTGCCGGCGTAGCCCTTGCCCTTGGACGTGCCGGTCACATCGACGTAGCTGCCGTCGGTGAACATCTCCGCGGTCAGTTCCTGGCCGACTTGATAGCCCGCTGCCGCTTCGTCGTCGAGGCGCAACTCGGCCAGGTGCCGGCGCGGATTGACTCCCGCCGCAGCGTATTGACCGGTCAGCGGCTTGTTCACCTTGCGCGGGCTGATCTCGCCGTAGGCCAGTTGCACAGCGCTGTAGCCGTCCCGCTCCGGCGTGCGGACGCGCGTCACCACGTTGGGTCCGGCTTTGACCACCGTCACCGGAACAACTCTGTTGTTCTCGTCGAACACCTGCGTCATACCCAGCTTGGTACCCAGAATGCCTTTACGTTCCATGGTTGTGTAGCGCTCCTACCGGGTTGCTATTGGATATTGACGTCGACGCTGGCCGGCAGATCGATGCGCATCAGGGCGTCAACGGTCTTCGGAGTGGGATCGATGATGTCGATCAGCCTTTTGTGGGTGCGCATCTCGAAGTGCTCCCGCGAGTCCTTGTACTTGTGCGGGGACCGGATGACGCAGTACACGTTCTTCTCGGTCGGCAAGGGCACCGGACCCACCACGCTGGCACCGGTGCGGGTGACCGTCTCGACGATCTTGCGCGCCGAGGCGTCAATGGCCTCATGGTCGTAGGCCTTGAGCCTGA
>NZ_JBYCKY010000257.1:0-6443 GCF_057473605.1 Mycobacterium sp. TH-M82
GGGTTGAAGTAGTGCCCGGTCTCCAGATGCGAACTGATCAGGTAGATCACCTTGGCGTTGGCGTGGTCGGGGCTGGGTCGATCGATGCCCATCCAGAACTGGTAGCCGGTGCGGCCCCCGCTTGAGCAGACGTTGGTGTGCGAATTGTGGCCGTCTACGCCCCAGCTGGCCAGCACCCGTTCGGTGTAGCCGTCCTCGCCGGGGCGTCCGATGTGCACCATGATCTCGTTTCGCCGGTGCTCGGTGATCGCGGCGCGCAGGCGTTGCGCCAGCGCATCGAGCGCCTCATCCCAGCTGACACGCTGCCACTGTCCGCCACCGCGAGGGCCGACGCGTTTGAGCGGGTAGAGGATCCGGTCGGGATCGGTGACTTGGTTGATGGTCGCCGGGCCCTTCGCGCAGTTTCGCCCCCGCGACCCGGGATGTTCGGGGTTGCCTTCGAACTTGCGGACCTGCAGCGAGTCCCGGTCGACGTAGGCCAGAAGCCCGCAGGCCGATTCACAGTTGAAACACGTTGTCGGCACTAGCAGGTAGCTGTGCTCGACGCGCCGCGGCCAGGACCGCGAGTCCAGCTCCGTCCAGTTGTCCCAGCGCTCTTTGGGCGGAAACGACGCCAGATGGGCTGCGCTGGGACCTTGATAGAAGGTCTCGCCGCGCTGTTCGACGGCGTGGCGGGCCGCCGACACCCGCCTGGCGAGTTGGTCGATCTCCGGTGCTGCGCGTTTCCGCATCGCTGTCCGTTTCCTTCCTCGATCAGGCCGAGATCAGGCCTCGATCAGGTCGAGTTCGTCCTAGGCCAGCGGAACCGCCTGCCCGGCCTGGATGTAAGCGTGTTCGTGGGCAAGCAGTCCGATCAGCGCGCACGGCACCGCGGGCCAACCGATCCACGGCGCGGCAACCGCCACCGCGACACCGCCGATGCCGACCCAGAAGAACGTCGCGAACCGGCCCCGAACCATCTCGTCGATCGCCAGGTGTGCGTGCGCGGTGACGTGGGGCATCGCCACCTCGGCCCACACCACCAGAATGTGCGCGGCGGCGACCGCCATCATGATCTCGGTGGCGACCAGGCTACGGTGCGGGGCATAACCTGTGGCCAGCAGAAACGGCAGCAGACCGGCCGCGCCGGCTAATATCGCCTGCAGCGTCAGATGCACGGGCAGCAGAGCGCTTTGCCACAAGTCACGGGCCTTGGCCTGGGCGAACAGAAAAGCGGTGTAGTACGCGGTGACCAGCGCCGAGGGCACTGCGACGATTCCGCTGGCCCGTTGCAACCACCCCACATCGAAGATGACAGCCAGCAGATACACGCCGAGGACCCCGCCGTAGCCGCCGAGCATGAATGCCCCGCGCACCAGCCAGCTGCGCCACTGCGGTCGGGTGAAGATCAGGTAGAAGCGAAACGGGTGCTTTAGATCCCAGGTCAACAGGATGCCGGTGATCGCCAGAAACGCCAGCGAACCAACGGGTGCGATCCATCGTGTCAACGGATCGTTCCAGTTGTTCTTGCCGATCAGCGTCAGGCCGACCGCCACCATCAGCAGGCCGGCAGCAAGGCTCTTCGTCCAGGTGTAGAGACTCACCCGCCACCCCCACGGCGCGCGATGGGGGATGTCGTAGGACACTAGTGCTGCGGCTGAGGAGGCCGCACGAACCGGGTGGCCCGCCGCCACCAGTTGCGGATCTGCGGGACCCTGAGTCGCCCACGCGTACAACCCGCCGTCCGGCCGGCGCGCCGCCAGCGGGTCCAGGGTGGCCTGGTGGGCACCGAGGTAAAACACCCCAGGCCCGGTTTCCTTCTCCGGTCGTCGCACCAGAGCAGGCCGACGATTGATGAGTTCGGCGACCTTAGACGAAGGATCCTCCAGGTCTCCGACAAGAATCGCCTCGGTGGGGCAGACCGTCACGCAGGCGGGTTCCAGCCCGACGTCGAGGCGGTGGGCGCACATGTTGCATTTTTCGGCGGAGTGATCCTCCGGGTTGATGAAGATGGCGTCATACGGGCATGCGGCCATGCACGCTTTGCAGCCGATGCAGATGTTCTTGTCGAAGTCGACGATCCCGTCGGGCCGCTTGTACATGGCCCGAGTGGGGCAGGCGGTCACGCACGGGGCGTCGGTGCACTGATTGCATCGCGTCACCTGAAACGCACGGCGGGTCTCCGGGAATTTGCCGACATCCACCGACTTGACGTAGGTCCGGTTCACGCCCAGCGGGACCTCGTTCTCGCTTTTGCACGCGGTGCTACACGCGTGGCAGCCGATGCAGCGAGTCTGGTCGAGAACCTTCACCCATCGTCCGACTTGAGGGGAGTCGACAGCCGCTTGGCTGATTTTGGAGCGGGATTGGCTTCGTTGGCCCATCACCGCCAACATACCTATACAGGTAACGGTACGCAACATCACAGGTGAACACATGAAAGACGTTGGCGCGATGTGGAAGTGATGGTGATTGGTGACGAGGACAGCCACCGGCTCAACAGGGTACGGCGTGCGCAGGGGCAGCTAGAGAACGCTGGTGTCGCTTTAGTAACCGCTGAGCAGTCGGCGAACGCGTCCGAGAGTGTCGGGTCCGACTCGACTGTGAATCCGAGACGGGTCAGCTGGCCGCCGTCCCCATAACAGCAGGACACGTGCGGCTTCGTCGGTTTCCAGTGTCGCCGGTCCCTCCGGTTCCACCAATGCGATCGACGTCGAGCCATTTTCAGCCGTGACCAAGACGTCTTTTGACCCACGGACACGCAGCCGGGCCTCGAATCGCTCGCCGGGTGGAAGGTCAAGCTGTTGGGCTCCTTTAGCCAGCAGCGGCCGGCCCACCGCGACCACACTATGGGTCGTCATCCACGGTTGGGCCAGTCGCGCCGGTGCCGCTGTGTCATCGCCGGTGATGTCCCAGCCGTGCAGAACCAGCTCCTCTCGCACGTGTTCGGCGAACCACGGCACCTTCATCGTGCGGCCGGCCCAGGCAACGTCGGTGTCGGTGGGCACGTCGTCGGCGGCTGCTGCCACTTCGTTGAAGGCGGCCATCGCCTCGTGTAGCGCCTCCCAGAGATCCGCGTCGTTCAAAGCACGCAGCGGTCCCTCGCGCTCATGAAAGCCGCGCGTGTCAGCCCTTTCGCCTTGCAGATGTTTGCCCAGCACGCGAGCGAGTTCTTCGGTGCCTCCGGCTATATGGATGACAAGGTCACGCACTGTCCAGGCTTCACACCACGTGCCGGCGTCGGGCTGCTGCTGCGCAACCGCATCCAGGAAAGGTTGCCACTCCGGAAACCGTTCAGTGTCGATCGTGTTCATAAGACCCATCGTGATGCCGACTTACTTCGGCCGCCGCCGAAATATCCGCGGCCTATCGTGGGTGGCATGTTCACCGATCCTGCTGTTGCTTTCGCCGGGCACGGTGACGCTGATATCGCCAGCGTTGCCGCGCTGGTCGGCGAGCGTGCTCGCGCACGCGTGTTGATGGCCTTGCTCGACGGGCGCGCGCTGCCGGCCGGCGTGCTGGCCGCCGAGGCCGAAGTAGCCGCCTCTACCGCCAGCGAGCATCTCGCCCGGCTCGTGGACGCCAGACTGGTGAGCGTCGAACGTCAGGGTCGGGCCCGCTACTTCCGTCTGGCCGGCCCTGGGGTGGCCGAAGCTCTGGAAGCACTTGCCCGGATCTCTCCGCCCGAGCCGATCCGCTCGTTGCGCCAGGGCACGCGTGCGCACGCCCTGCGCCGGGCACGTACCTGTTACAACCACCTCGCCGGGCGACTCGGCGTAGCGGTCATGGGCGCGCTGCTCGAGCAGGGCTTGCTCACCACCGGCGACGGGCGCTACAGCCCCGACGAAGCCGCCACCGATCGGCTGTCGGCGCGCGGTGCCGACTTGACCTACCAACTGACATCGACTGGACGAGATACGTTGGCCGCCTTCGGGATCGACCTGGCCGACCTGAGCCGCAAGAAGCCGATGATCCGCCACTGCGTGGACTGGTCTGAACAACGCCACCATCTCGCCGGCCCTCTGGGGGCCGCGCTTACCCAGCGCATGTTCGACCTGGACTGGATACGCCGCGTCAACCAGCGTCGCGCGGTGGTGCTTACCGACCTCGGCCGCCGAGGGCTCGCCGACACCTTCGGCGTGCCAGGAAACTGGGACTGATCGGCGCGGGGGCCAACTCGCATCGGTCTACTGGAGCGGGCAGTTGGACGCGAAAAGACCGGCAGTGGCTGCCAGCATGACGCATTTCATCCTAGCCCTTCCAGCAGGATATCGATACCACGATGATGGTAGGATGCTGGCATGCGCACTACCATCGATCGGGCCGGACGTTTGGTGATCCCAAAGTCGCTTCGCGAGCAGTCGGGCATTACCGCGGGCGAGGTAGAGATTTCCCTGGACGGGGCCGCTGTCCGCATCGAAAGCGTGGCAGCCGACAACCTCATCGAGCAGGACGGACTTCTGCTGTTACCCAGTGGCGGCCCAGAGCTTGACGCTGACGCGGTCAGGGAGTTGCGGCTTGCCGACCAGCGCTGAACACGTGCTGGTCGACACCAGCGCAGCACTTGCATTGGTGCAGAGTGAGAACCCGTTCCACCTCGCCGCCAGAGCCCGGCTGCTGGCATGCCGCCGTGGGATGTCAGGACATGCAGCGATCGAGCTACTGTCGGTCCTCACGCGGTTGCCACCACCACACCGCCTTAGTCCGGCTGCCGCACTTCGACTGGAGGAGAAGAATTTTCCCGAGTCTCGCTTCCTGTCCGCAACGGATACGAAGGACCTATTGCGGGAGTTGGCCATGGCGGGCTTGGCCGGCGGTGCGCTCTACGACGGTCTGGTGGGTGCAGCCGCCCGCAAGCACAAGCTGCCGCTCGTCACATGTGACCGACGAGCCGAATCGACATATCGCGTCCTCGCCGTCAACTACGAGCTGCTATCGCCGATTTCGCAATGATCACTAAGAAGACAACTGGACCATGCTTGAACCGTTACTCCGCCGCACCGCACTTCTTGCAAGGACGTTTCGGGCTCGCCAACCTAAGCTCGGTTGCCGGAATCACGCTGCCGCGGCGGGCGCTGGCGCACGATCGTCGGCCACCAGAACCACGGGCCGTAGATCCGTACCAGTGACGGCACGATGAACGAGCGCACGACCAGGGTGTCCAGCAGCAGGCCGATGCACACGGTGGAACCGACCTGGCCGATGGTCCGCGGATCGCTGGCGAGCATCGCCAACATGGTGAACGCGAACACCAGGCCGGCCGAGGTCACCACACCACCGGTGCTGCCCAGTGCCCGAATCAGGCCGGTGTTGAGCCCGGCGCCGAGCTCCTCCTTGAGCCGGGCGATCAGCAGCAGGTTGTAGTCGAACCGACCGCCACCAGGATGATGAACGTCAGCGGCAGGATCATCCAGTGCAGATGCAACCCGATCAGATGCTGCCAGATCAGTACCGACAACCCGAATGCCCCGGCGTAGGAGAACGCCACGGTGCCTGGAATCACCAACGCCGCCACCAGACTTCGGGTGAGGACCAGCATGATCAGGAAGATCAGCACGAACGCCGCGATCGCGGCGATCAGCAGGTCGGACCGTCCGTACTGTGCAATGTCGGAGTTGTTCGAGCCCGAACCACCGATGTAAATCTTCGCGCCGGCCAGGGAGGTCTCCTTGAGCGCGATCTTGATCGCGTCGGGGAACTTCTCGACGTGCTCGATGCCATCGGGCCCCATGGCGTTGCCCTCGTGGGTCACGATGAATCGTGCGGCCTTGCCGTCGGGCCCCGGATTTTCGAGCGCGGGGTGACGACCGGCTGAATCCTCACGGGATTGCCTCGCAGCCATCCGACAGCGCATTGCTCGCTGCGCAATGTTCAACCGGATCCCGGCACGCGACGGTGAGCGTGCAGTCACGGGTCTCGTTGTTGAGGATGCCGGCACGCGACCACCGTCTCGTGGCGACCTCGATCGCAAGCGCCAGATCGACGCTGGTCACCGTTGTCGGCGGCGGTAAATCTGCGAGCGGTGATCAATATCGAGGACGTGGACAACGCGGCCGTTCTCGTCGATCTGGTAGACGATGCGATAGGTGCCGCGGCGAGCGCCGTAACATCCGGCGAGAGGACCGAACAGCGGCTTGCCGACCCGCTGAGGATTGACCGCCAGTGCGGCATCGCAAAACTCCAACACTGCGGCGGCAACAGCTTCCGGAAGGCGCTGAGCAATTGCTCGGCGCGCGGCAGGCTGGAAACGGATCTCGTAGCGCTGCTCCGGTTCGGTCACCCGCCGGTTGCCCGGCGCCGCGTCAGGTCTTGGCGCACGGTAGCCAGGTCAGCGCCGGGCGCACCACGTCTCAGGGCTGCCAAGCTCTCTGCGACACGTGCGACAGCATCGGTATCACCGAGGATTTCCAACGTCATCTCCATGCCCTCGAGGTCATCCACCGACAGCAAGACAGCCTCCGCTT
>NZ_JBYCKY010000258.1:0-2965 GCF_057473605.1 Mycobacterium sp. TH-M82
CGCCGAGCGGACTCGGGTTAGGTGATTTCGGTTGGCGGGCTTACTCAGCTGCGCCGTATTCGCCGAACCAGTTGGCGAGTTTGCCGCGCCGGCTGACGGCCCGCAGCCTGCGTTCCGTGGACGTGCGAGTCCTGGTGGTGGTGACGATGAGCAGTTCGTCACCGACTGCGATCCGGGTGTGCGGTTGCGGAACGAACGTGTTGCCGTTGCGAATGATCAGGGTGATGGCGCTGGGGTTCGGCAGCCGCAGCTCGAGAATCGAAACGTTGTGCAGCTGGGATCCCGGCTGCACCGTCATGGTCAGCAGCTCGGCTTCCAGCACGTCCAGCGGTGCCGCCTCCACCTGGATTTCGCGGGTGGAGTCCTGCGGAGTCAGGCCCAGCCGGTGCGCCATCCGGCTCAGAGTGGGGCCCTGCACCAGGGTGTACACCACAACCAGGATGAACACGATGTTCAGCAGCCGGTAACCGTCGGGAACACCCTCGACGATCGGAAACGTCGCCAGCACAATCGGAACCGCGCCGCGCAGGCCTGCCCAGGACAGGAAGATCTGCTCACGCCACGGCACCGTGAACCAGGCCAGCGAGGTCACCACCGAAAGCGGTCGGCTGAGCAGCAGCAGCACCGCCCCGGTGACCAGCGCCGGGATCAGCTCACCTGGCAGCTGGCGGGGGCTGACCAACAATCCGAGCAGCACGAACAAGCCGATCTGCGCCAGCCAGCCGAGGCCCTCGGCGAACGAGCGGGTGGCCGAACGGTGCGGCAGCCCGGAGTTGGCCAGCACCACGCCGCAGAGGTAGGCGGCGAGAAACCCGCTGGCGTGCGCGGTTCCCGCCGCAGCGAACGCCACCATGCCCAGCCCGAACGTCGCCAGCGGATAAAGGCCGGACGCCGGCAGGGCAGCCCGCCGCAGCGCGAACGCCCCGAGCAGCCCGATGACCAGCCCGATCGCCGCGCCGACCGCCAGCTCATAGAGCACACCGAGCACCGCGGTCCCCACATCGAGGGCCAGCGGTGTGGTGCTGAACACCAAGACCAAAATGGCACCCGGCGCATCGTTGAATCCGGACTCGGCTTCCAGCAGCCCGGCGACTCGTCGGGGCAACGGCAGCACCCGCAGGACGGAGAACACCGCGGCCGCGTCGGTGGGCGAGACGATGGCGCCCAGCAACAACGCCAGCTGCCAGCTGATGCCCAGCAGCAGGTGTGCGGCCGTGGCAGTGACGACCATGCTGACGCCGACCCCGACGGTGGCCAGCACACCCGCGGGTGCCAGCAGCTTGCGGATATCGGCGAACTGCGTCGTCAGACCGCCTTCGACCAAGATTATTGCCAGCGCAGTGGTACCGAGGTCGCTGGCGAGCTGCACGTCGCTGAAATCCAGCCCGAGCCCGTCATTTCCGATGGCCACCCCGACGGCCAGGAACAGCAACAGGCTGGGCAGACCCACCCGGGCCGCTGCCCGGGTGGCGACAATGCTGGCCAGCAGCACCAGACCCGCGATCAGCAGCGCCATATAGAGCTGCTGCAAACTCATATCATCCCCATTCGGGCTGGCCAGGTTCGGGTTGTCTGCCAGTAAATCAGCACCACTGTGCGGGCTTGCCCCGGCTGTGGTACACCCGGAGCATGCGCATCGGGATCGCCGGTGCCGGCGCGGTCGGTCGGTCCGTCGCTCGGGAGCTGCTGGACGACGGTCACAAGGTTCTGCTGATCGAACGCGACCCGCAGCACTACGAGCCGTCTACCGCTCCCGACGCGGAATGGTTGCTCGCCGACGCCTGCGAGCTGGCTTCGCTCGAAGAGTCCGGGATCGAGACGTGCGACGTGGTGATCACCGCCACCGGCGACGACAAAGTGAACCTGGCTGCCGCCCTGCTGGCCAAGGCCGAATTCGGGGTGGTCAGGGTGGTCGCCAGGGTTAACGACGCCCGCAACGAGTGGCTGTTCAACGAAGCGTGGGGTGTTGACGTTGCGGTCTCCACACCGCGAGCCATGGTCGCCGGCGTGGAGGGCGCCATCGACGTCGGCCACCTGGTGCAGTTGATGGGGTTGCGGCGCGGGCAGGTCAACCTGGCGAAATTGACGTTGCCCGCCGATAATCCACTGGTCGGGCAGCGGGTGTGCGACGTGGTCCTGCCGGAGAATTCCGCCCTGGTGACCGCGCTCCGCGATGGCGCCGTCATTCTTCCGCGGGCCACAGACGTGCTGCAGGCGGGTGACGAGTTGTTGTTCGCCGCGGACAGCCGCGTCGAGGATCAGATCCGGGCCCTCGCCGGCGGACACAGCCGCAGCTGAGCACGGCTCAGCCGCGGCGGGCTTGCCGCGCCGCCGCCTCGGCGGCCTCGCGGATCGGGCCGCGCCACAGATCGCCGTGGCCGGGGGCCAGGACCTCGGTCTCCAGCAGCGCCAGCGCCGCCAGGCTGTGCAGGCAATCGTCCTGACTCTGACTGAACAGCGCCGGCAGCAGCTGCGGCCCGCTGCGCGGCAGCACCGGATGGCCGGTCACCAGGGCGTCACCGCTGACCAGTACGCCGTCGACCAGATACGAGCAGTGCCCGCTGGTGTGCCCGGGGGTGGGAATGGGTGTGGGCTGGCCGGGCAGCTCGGCGGCAATCTCGGCGGTCAGCGGCCGGGCAGTCGGAATCCCTTCGCGGCTCAGGCCGCCGTTGCGCACCACGTGCATGCTCCACAGCGCCCAGCTGGGCCGCCACAGCTGCCGCGCGACGCGCAGCGGCGACGCCTGCTGCAGATACTCCCGTTTGGCGTGGTCCACCTCGTCGGGATGGCAATACACCGGAGTGCCGTGAGTTTTCGCCAGCCAGATCGCCGAACCGAAATGGTCGACGTGCGCGTGGGTCAACAGCACGGCGCGCACGTCACCGGCGTGGTAGCCCAGCGCACCCAGCGATGCCAGCACGTCGGCACGGTCACCGGGGTAGCCCGCGTCGATCAGCAGCACACC
>NZ_JBYCKY010000259.1:0-2975 GCF_057473605.1 Mycobacterium sp. TH-M82
GTGCGCGCTCGCGCGTTGAGGAGTTCCTCGGTGCATACCAGATAGGCCAGGCAGCGGGCGCGACTGATCGCGACGTTGAGTCGGTTACGGGAGAACAGGAAGTCGGCACCGCGGGTCATGTCTTCCCCGGTTGAGGTAGCCATGCTGAAGAACACCACGGCGGCTTCCTGCCCCTGGAATTTGTCCACGGTACCGACCGGAACCGCAGCGGCGTTCGGGTTTTCGGCGAGCCGATCGCGGATCAGGTGGACCTGGTCGTTGTAGGGCGCCACCACCATGAAGTCGCCGGCGGCCAGCGGGTTCACCTTGCCACACTGGTTGGTCCACGGAGTCCCGATCAGCCGGGCGACCTCTGCGGCGATCAGCTCGGCTTCCTCGACCGATTCTGTGGTGTTGTCCTGGTGCCCGCAGGCCAGCCAGCGCAGGCCGGTTCCCGCTACGGTGGTCTGCTGCCGACAATCGGGATGGCTGGTCAGCCGACCCTGGTAGATCTGGGCGGAGATGAACGCACACACGTCGGGGTGCATGCGCCAGGTCTCGGAGAGGAAGACTCCGCGCTTGGCAGGCAAGGTCACGTCGTCGCCGAGGACATGAGCGAGAACGCTTTTGCCGCCACCGCCGGGGTGGACGGCCTGGGTGACCTGGGGAAGCTGCAGTGGATCGCCGAGCAGAATCAGGTTGTGCGCCGAGCAGGACGCGGCCAGCGCATCAGCCAATGCCAGCTGCCCGGCTTCGTCGACGAGCAGCACATCGACGGGGGCACTTCGCAGCTCGGCGCTAGCGAACAACCACGTCGTTCCGGCGACAAGGTTGAATCGCGCTGCCGCGCACCGCGCATTGCTACTTGCGTTGGTGACCCCGGCGAGTGGGCATCCGGGCTCCGAGCCGGGTTTGCGTACGGCGCACAGCAGGTCACGCTCGCCGGCGTCGTCGAAGACTTTGACGATCGCCTTCAGCAGATGGTCGATCGCCGCGTGGCTCATCGCGGTGATCCCGACCCGCCGACCGGCGATGATCAACGCGTGTACCAGGTGGGCCGCTCGGTAGGTTTTACCCGTGCCGGGTGGGCCCTGGATCGCCACGTAGCTGTGGTCGAGTTGGGTTGCCCACCCGGTCATCTCGTTGAGGTCTTCGCTGAACCCACCGTCGGCCGGCCCGCCACCGGCCGTGAATCTGGGCAGGTCGCGCCGTAACAGTGCCGCGGTCACGGCGTTCGGTTCGGCTACCCGCGGGTCGAGTACGCGCGCGGCGAACTGCGACAACGCCAGTGCCTTGGATTTGGTTGACACCCAGTCATGCACGACGACGGTACCGGGCAGATAGCCGGACTGTTGCTTGTCGTCTTTCCAGACCAGGTCCACATGCCCACGATCGCGGTCGAGGCAGTCGATCGTGGCGTATTGCCTCAGCCCGTCGAGGGTCATGTACAGCACGGCACCGTTGTCACTGGGAAAGCCGGCGCTGTCCTGGGGCGGGAAAACAAACCGCATAGCCGGCGTTATCGGAGTGCCGCGCCGGCCGATCCGCTCAACCAAGCCGACCGGCTGCAGCCCGGACAGGACTTCGGGATCGTCGAACAGCGTCGTCGGATCCGCTTCGCATCTGCCCATTTTCGGTGCGACATACGCGCTCCATTCCCGAAGCCAGTACCCCAGGACGTCGCCGAGCAGGTGCTCCGGGGTGTCCGGGTGGAAGGCATGCAGTCGGTCCACCTGCTCGTCGAGTTCCGGGATTCCGGTATCGGGCTCAAGCTGTGCTGTGCGCCAAGGCATTTCCGCAGACCGGTGATCGACCAGCCAGTCACGCAGCGCCCAGGTGGCCCGCACGTCGTCTTCGTTGTAGGAGGCGATGCGGCCCAGCCTGACCTGGTCTTGATCGGTGATGAACTGGTCGTATTCGACCACAGCGCCCGAACCGGCGTCGATATCGCGGCCGCGTTCAAAGGTGGTCAACCGCTCGACGGACTTCAGTCCGTAGGACTCGACGCCGGCCTGTACCGCGTTGCGGACCACCGCAAGCAGGTCGACGAAAAACCCGGTCTGCACCAACCGGTTCAGCTGTGCCTCTCGAATACCGTGGGTTGCGGTCAACCGCTCCAAGGCCGAACGCTCGGTGTGGTTGTAGTGGTAGGCATGCGCATCCGGGTAGGCGGCGCGGCGTGCCACCAGAAGGTCGACCAGCGCAGCCACCGCGGTTGCTTCCTCGTCAAGGTCGTGAGCCCACCAGGTTCGATACCGCCACTGGCCATCTGTTTCGCGTTGGAGCAGACCGAACAGAAAGAACAATCCGGTGTCGGGGCGCCAGAACGGATGGCCCTCGAAGTCGAGGAAGACATCGCCGTCGTCGGGCGCCGGCAACAACTCCAGGCCCTGCCCCCCGGTCGGGTCGGCGCCGGGTTCGATCATGGCGTAGGGCAGCGGGCCCGTATCGTCGAGCCGGGCTCGAACCTGAAGCGTGGCCTGCTCGACCAGGCGTGCGAGCCGTTGCCGACGGAGCCCGTCGACGTCTGCGCGGTGCTCCGCGAGCCGAGCCAGGGTCGGCACGCCATCCTCAGTAAGCGCGGCCCGCTCCGCGGCGCGGATACCCGCGACATAGACCAGCGAATCCTCCCCGCGCCACCGGGCGGTGCATACATCGAAGAATTCACAGAACTCGCAGTGCGCGCAGGGTTCGGGCACAGTGTGCAGGTCGGGCCCGGTGACCAACGCCCGGGCGAGTTGGCTGCGCAGCCGACGCCAATACGGCGCGAACTCGTCGACGACCAGATCTTCGACACGGCCAGACCCCAACCACAGCCGCATCCGGCGTGGCCGCACCCCGGTGAGCGCGGCAATCGCATCGGCGTAGAAGCACAGCTGCAAAACGTGCCCGGGCTTGGCCTCGTTGCGGGCAAGCTTGGCGTCAACCGGCTCGTAGGACACCGTGCCGTGCTCGTTGTCTTCGACACGCTCAACGAAGTCGGCGATGCCGCGCAT
>NZ_JBYCKY010000260.1:0-9330 GCF_057473605.1 Mycobacterium sp. TH-M82
CACGAAGAACAACTCCGCAAGCTCACCAAATCAGCACCCCGACGATGAACCATTCCGCCCGACACCGCGACTCCATGAGCCCGGATTAGCCGGTCAATGCTATGACAACGCCATGATCGAATCATTCTGGGGCAGAATGCAAACCGAGTTACTCAACCGCAAACGCTGGAAGACGCGGATCGAGCTAACCAACGCAATATTCGACTACCTGGAGATCTTTGACAACCGCCAACGCCGCAATTCCGCCCTCGGGATGCGCACTCCGATAGAGTTCGAACTGCTACACCAATCCGCCCAACCCGTGGCCTGAAAGCAAGTATGGCGACACCACCAAACCCGGGGCACATCATCTCCGAACTTACCGGGGCGATTCACATCGTCGATCCCGTCCATGCCCAGCAAACATTAACCAGACGCGCCATCCGGCATACGTGGCGCGACAGGACTGACCGGTGCATCGCACCGAGAGCCTACGAACGCGAACGCCCGAAGCCGGGCCGACATGACGTAAGTTCTACGACTAGTTAGTGCAATTAATATGCCCCGGAGGAATTACACGGCTGCTCGGACGGCCGCGGTCGGTTTTCATTATTCAAACCCACGTTCAGGGTGGACAAGAACCAACGTGTGCCGCAGGCGATGATTAACAACAGGATTGCAGCGACTTTGAAGGGCACAGGTTCGTGCCGAATGCTCGTCAGTGGCAACAGCGCGAACGCCAGGTAGCCGCTCAACAGCGTGATTGCCAACGACACAGTCCGTCGCGCCATCCGTATTAGCGGAGCTCGCCACACCCGTTCCGCCCCTCGACTGCGGTCACCGCGGTCGTGCGCCATTTTCCCCCCTTTGCTAGGCGTCTGAAAATACTATCCGCCTCTAGGCATATTGACAGCAAGATGACATTTCGGAGCCGTGCAGTTCCCCTCGGTCTTGGCGGCTTCTGCTTTGCTCGAGCAATTTCGGAGGTCGCATGGAAGCCGAAAGCTCCCGTGGTTGGATGTCTCCATAGATGCGACGGGCGTCACCTCCCTCGTCTCTGTGGGCCCGGCGCGAATACCGCATGCACACTCGGGGCGGAGCATCACCGTGATGTGTTGAAATGCCATTCGAACCGTTGGTGGTGGCTGAAGACGGTGCTTCGAGACGGGGCAGCAGGTGCCTCGATGCGGCCTCTCGTGCTGGCGTGGCATCTGCGGAAGAGACTAGCCGTGCTGCCGTAGCGGCGGCATCCGAGATTGCCTGTGCTGCCAGCGTTTCAACAACAGGCGCGAATTGCGGTATCAACGCGGACCCCAGGCAACCGCGTGAGGATGACGGTCGGCGCTGACACTAGTCGGGATTATCGGTTCTTTTTGTGTACCGTCATAGGACGACGGGATCAAGCCAGTCGCGTCAGCGCGCGGATGAAGTCAACGGCCGCTCGCCCCATGTCGGCGACAGCCGCGACGTCGCGAGTACGGATGACCGCCATGCTGCGAGCGTCCTGTCCACTTCTACGCCAACCTAATTCGCAAAACCCAAGAGGATCATTCTGACCCGTTCTTGCGCATTGAGACTCATTAGGTCAGGACGCTCGAGTAGACGTCTGAAAGCGTCTATCGCGATGCGACCCGCCTGGTCGGCATGGTTGCGCACCTCCGCGATCTTGAACGATTTCGATGCCGTGGCTACTCGTCCCGCAGAGCCATGAACTAGCGCGCTGCGCTGACGGTATAGCTTCTTGATCTCTGAGAAGAGCTGACTGCGCTTCTCGGGATCGTCGGGTGCCAGTAGCACCGACATGGCACCGGAGACGAGAAACGTTGTGCTCTCGGAGTATCCGACTATGCTCTCCCACGCGATCACGAAGTCGATGAAGCTATCAATGTGGTCAGTTCGTTCCGAAAGCGCCTGAAGGATTCGGGCACGTGCGAGCCTCAAGCTCTCGTGCAGGTCCGCCGTGGGCACGAAGTATTTCGCGATCCTGTCCGCGGTGATGCGGTCAACCACCACCCCTGCGAACGCGCTGGTGGCGTCACCGGACGGCCGCAGCGAGTTTCCTCCCCAGCCCCTCAGCGGATTAGGAAACACCGTGTAAAGCCAGATCGGACCGATCAGACGCCGCTGCTGCGATGCGAGTGTCATCGCGAAACGCAGTTGCAATATGCTCTCGGCGACTGATTCAGACAGCGCACGTTGTTCGCCGCTGTAAACGCGCAATCTCTCCTGTTCGGCGCTGAACTGGCGGAGTTCTTCAGGACCACTGTCGAACGGTCGCGTCGACTGGGCGACTACGTCGACCATCCGCAGCTGAACCGCCACTTCAGCGATGGCAGTGGGCTTATGGGAGTAGGGCACCCGTTGTTCAAACGCCGTGGCGCGACGAATGAGCATGCCTGGCAACGTAATCGGGGCGACGTCTTCGTCGAACGTAAAGTTTGACAGCCCCACAAACGCGGCGGTGGCCACCGGTTCTCCAGTCGCCAATTGACGGGCCGTCGTCAACGTTGTGTCGACCGCGTCGCACACCGTCAGCAGTACCTGATCCCCGGTGCCGCAACGAATCGTGAGCGAGGACAGGAGAGCTAAAGGCACTTGTCGAATGTCCAGGCTGCCGCCACTGCCGTCGGACCAATGGGCGATCACGTTCAGCAGGTAGTGCGCGCGAAGTGCACGCTCGCGCTCGCTGACGCTTCGGTCCGCGGCGGCGGCGCGGCGAAAGAGGTCCGCTATCGGCTCGTCTTCGCACATTAACCGGTAGAGAAGCTCCTCGTATAGAGGGTGCGATGCGAGCACATTCGCGAGTGTTGGATCCGGGAGTAACCGGGCGCCGACGAAGTCCATCGCCACAATCTTCAGCGCATTCAGCAGCGATCCATCATCGCTGACTTCAGGGCGAGTACCGCCGCACTTGACGTGAAGGTGTGTGGCTCTGCTGGTGCCCAAAGCTGGCTCGTACTTCACCAAGGCTTCAGCGATCGCGCCGTCCCTGAGTTCGTAGGGATAGCCGGGTATCGACGCGAGAAGTTCAATGACTTCGCCGATTACCTCGCGTTGAGTGTCGTTAGGTATGTGGTCGTACACATCTGAGGACGGCACGTTGAGCATGAAGCCAAACAACTCTGGTGAAGCAACTCTTGCTATTTCAAAGATGGTCATCCGTGTCTCGCGACCTTGCGCCTCCAACATCTCATCGAAGTCCATCGCAGGACCTCTGCGTCGTTTGCTTTCAGGGACGGCCGCAGCAACGCGCGCGTTCGATCGTTCGATCTCGACCTCGTAAGAAGCCAACTTGCCGGCCAACTGTTCGTCAGTCAGGCCGCCGCCTGCCCAGCTCGAAGAATCGAGGTATAGGGCCTCCAACCGTTCTCGCATACCATCTTCAATGTCACCGCGTGGCTTCCGCAGATCGATATAAGCTTCAGCTCCTGCCACCTGAAAGGCCGCCACGAAACCCGCCACTAGAACTTCCGCGGTAGTGCCGGTCTCGGGCTGACGTTCTTTCAGCTCGCTCGCGAAGGTGAGCGCAACACTCTCGCTGAACTCCATTCCCGACTCTCCATCGAGCCGCGCCAAAGAGTCGATGAGATCACGTAGCCATTTCCGCCACCGCTGCAGCGGGGGAACTGAGTCGACCATGGTGCCACCGTAGACGCAACTCACGACACTGATTCGCGACCTCCTTCCTCGAGAGCCTGGGTGCAAGTGTTCTGTCCACCGCGTAAGCATAATCGGGGACAGACGACGAAATCGTTGATCATCGCCCGAAAATGTTGCCTGAAGCTGTCGGTTCGAGCAGTTCCATAGTTGTGGAGTCCCTTTGAGCTGAAGGTGGAAGCCACGCATCGTAATCAAGGTCGACCCGTGCAGATACTCGGCATATTCCAACTTCCGGCGATAGGGTCGGTGGGGGAGGTGATGCAGATGCCTAGTGGCGACGGACTGACGGTTTACTGCCCGGAGTGCAAAGTCGCCCGGCCAGTTGCACGCGAAATGGGGGACTACTACGTCCTAAAGGTCTGCGGGCATACGGTGTTACGGGAGGGCTTTTCCGGCTAAGACCTTGTCATGTCGGTGAAAGTCCGCGAGATCTCGCGCGCTAGAGCCAACATCCTCCTGTCCAGTGTTCGGCGCCCGGAAGCCGGCTTCATGGCGCAGGAACTTGCGTGGTTCGAGACCGAGGACAGTCGTGTCATAGCAGTGCTCGTGACAGATGCGGACGGCGAATTAAGTTCGATCATCCTCGCGCGCGATGGCCGCGAACGCTTTCGCGCGGTGGCGGTCACTGATCCAGCTGAAACCATGTCGACGGCCGCAGGCATCTTGCAGCTAAAGCTTGAAGAGCTGATGCCTCACATCGATGCTTTGCGCATTCAGGGCGACGAGGTCGGCAAGCCGGTGGACTTCTTCCGCCCAGGGGTCCGCAAGGAAAAGCTGCATGCAAACTACCGTCGGCTCGCGACGGGGGACGACTTCGCTGCCGCGCGCTCGGTAATAAATGAGTTGATGCGCTGGTATGAGGACGTTGACGGGAACTTCATTGAGCAATTTCAAACCACGGGCTTCGACGCGCGGGTGTGGGAGCTTTATCTGTTTGCGGCTCTTGCCGAGGACAGACTTCAGGTAACTAGACCGGTGCCGGGGCCGGACATGTTGGCTGGCGGTCTCTTTGGTGCCTTCGCGCTGGAGGCCACCACAATCCAGCCGTCCAAGTCTACGGGCGGACAGACTGTACGCCCGCCCGTTCCTCACATGCGCGAGGACCTCGAAGCGTATGTGCGCCAATATCTCCCGATCAGGTACGCTGGTCCTTTGAGTGCCAAACTCCGCAGACGGTATTGGGATTTTCCGTCCGTTATTGGAAAGCCGCTCGTGCTGGCAATCCAGGATTTCCACGCTCCCCTCTCGATGGTCTACAGCTATCCTGCATTGCCTATCTATCTGTATGGATTTGTTCAAGTACCGCAGCGTGATTCGGATGGAAGGCTTACCGTCAAGGCCGTGCGAATGCTGGAACATAGGTGGGGCACCAAGGTAGTACCCTCTGGCTTTTTCTTCTTGCCTGGTGCGGAGTACATTTCCGCTGTCATCTTTAATGACTCAGGAACCATCAACAAGTTCAACCGGATAGGTGTTGGGGCTGGATTTGGAAGCGGCAGGGTCACGCTAGTCCAGAGCGGAATGGTCTGGGACCCCGACCCTCATGCGTCGGAGCCTTTGAATCGCCCCGGGATGTCCGGAGACTCCACTTCTTGGGAAGGTTGGAGTCATGTCAGGGAGTACGTCGAGGCGTTACCCGCCGGAGCTGCGGGAGCGGGCGGTGCGGATGGTCGTCGAGATCAGCGATCAGCACGATTCGGAGTGGGCAGCGATCTGTGAGGTGGCCCGGCTGCTCGGGGTTGGCACGGCCGAGACGGTGCGCAAGTGGGTGCGTCAGGCCCAGATTGATGCCGGCTCACGACCTGGCACGACAAGCGAGGAGTCCGCTGAGCTGAAGAAGCTTCGGCGGGAAGTCGCCGAATTGCGAAGGGCCAACGCGATTTTGAAGACTGCGTCGGCTTTCTTCGCGGCCGAACTCGACCGGCCAGCACACTAATCACCCGGTTCATCGCCGATCATCAGGGCCACCGCGACGGTCCTGATGGTCTTCGGTGGGGTGTCGAGTCGATCTGCGCGCAGTTGAGCAAGCTGGGTGTGCCGATCGCCCCATCGACCTTCTACGACCAGGTCAATCGTGAACCCAGCCGCCGCCAGAGCCGCGATGAGGTCCTCAAGGGTGAGATCGCGCGGGTTCACACCGCCAATTACGGCGTCTATGGTGCCCGCAAGGTGTGGCTGGCGCTTAACCGCAAAGGCGTCGCAGTGGCACGCTGCACCGTCGAGCGGTTGATGGCCGAACTCGGGCTCTCGGGGGCGGTTCGCGGCAAGGCTCGGCGCACCACGATCGCCGACCCGACGGCTGTACGTCCAGCTGACCTCGTGGGCCGCCAATTCGCCCCGCCAGCACCCAACCGACTGTGGGTGGCCGACCTGACGTATGTGTCGACCTGGTCGGGCTTTGCCTACGTCGCGTTTGTCACCGACGCCTACGCGCGGCGGATCCTGGGCTGGCGGGTCGCGGCGACGATGACTAGCGCGATGGTGCTCGACTCCATCGAACAGGCCATCTGGGCCCGGCAACAAGAAGGGATCTTCGATCTCAAAGATGTTGTGCATCATACGGATAGAGGATCTCAGTACACCTCGATCCGGTTCACTGAGCGTCTTGCCGAAGCGGGTATCCAGCCGTCAGTCGGCGCGGTTGGCAGCTCCTACGACAACGCCCTGGCCGAGACGATCAACGGCCTGTACAAGACCGAGCTGATCAAACCGCGAAAGCCCTGGCGCACCATCGAGGAGGTCGAGCTGGCCACCGCCGAATGGGTCGACTGGTTCAACCGCCGCCGGCTCTACGAGTACTGCGGCGACATCCCGCCAGTCGAACTCGAGGCTGCCTACTACGCTCAACAACGGAGACCAGCCGCCGGCTGAGTACTCAAATCGCGAAGTCTCCGAACTCACCGGGGCGATTCACCTTTGCCATTTGAACGCGTCGTGGCCGAGGGCCACCCAGAGACCTGGATCGAAGGTATGGATGTCTTCCATAACCCGAATGCCGTTCATCCCCTAGCTGAAGGGCTACTCAGGGGGGCCGCGCACCATCGACTGCTGCCTGACATGCAGATGGAAACGACGGGTGCAGGCTGGAAGCCTCTGGAGTCTCGAACTGAAATTAGGAAACTTCCGGGCTGATGACCCCGCGAGTCTTGCTTCTGGCTGGTATTTATCTGCGATGGCCAATTCCAGTCGTGCACAGGCTAAGTGAAGCTTTTGATGTTCCGTGTCCGGCCCCGTGGCATCGGTCGAACGGCAGGTCCTAGACAGGAATAGGGGCGGCGGCAGCCTCCGCGCACAGCGATGCCATTCTGACAGTGTGACCGCACGCTCGTACGCAGGATCCTGGTGGATCGGTGATGACTCAGACCACAAGCAACCAGGGATACTGCAAGTCACCCCGGGCGAGCGGCCGTCACTAAACCTCATCGGCGGCTTCGACCTCAGGGTTACGCACCCTTCGCCCACGGGTGGCGGCACTGTCGCATTCAACGGTGAAACACGCCGCGTCCTCGTTATCAACGTGACCGGACCCCGTGGACCAGTTCACGGGGTCCGGTCACGGGCAATGCGTGCTAACGAGAGTTTGATGTTCGTGAATCGCTCTACATGAATCCGTCAGGGTCATATCGCGCGACTCGATGGCTATTGGGCGAGAGGGTTCAGTGCTCTTGTTACGTACATCGCATCGAGCCGTGCATTTCCCTGACCAGGTCTTTTGCAGCGAAGATTAGCAAGCCTCTGCGACACGCCGAAGTTTTGTCAAAGTAGCCAGGCGTGTCTTGTCAATCTTCGCTGCATCTCGACATGGGGGTTCTTGTTTCCTGAATGCAGAGGTGTCGGCCTTCTCGAGTCTGTACGAGGCGCTTCGCCGTTCCGCTTGAGAATGGCGAGAGTTAGCCATCCGTCATACTCCAATGGCAGGCGAAGCGTTGCACTCCTGGCTCGATGGAATTGCGCGGCGGAGCGGAGGTGGGCCCCTCTGAGTGGTCAACTGGACCACCAAACGGGTCCCCCTCAATCCCACTCGGCGATGCGCGCCGGATGAGACATCTCCGTGCAGACGTCCAACCTGTGGGCAGTGAGGACGCCGCGTTCACCGCGCACGCCTACCGGCGCAACGAACGGTTCTCGAGGACGCGCGCGACCCCGACGGCGAGGATGTGCAGACCTACCGTTCTGCCCCCGGCAAATGCCGTCGAGAGTCTCACTACTACCACCGCCGGGAAGGGGCGGGCGCCTTCATGGCGCGGCATCGGTCGATGCGCATCGGAACACTTTCGCCGGCGCCGGAACCGTTCCAAACGGTGTCAGACCGTGGGCGCCTGATTGTCCGGCTGCGGTGTGACCGCGAAGCTCAGCTGACCCTGGGCGTCCTGCTGAACGTCGAGGACCTTGTCGTCGAGGAACGCGGTGGCCTGCGGTCCCAGAAAGACCTTGGCACCGTTCTGGGTGCCGACCACCTGGTCACCGGCCTCGGGCTGGTCGGTCACGGACAGTGTGAGCCGAGCGCCCTCCGGATGCTCCTGCACCGCGAAGCGCAGTCCCGCGGACTCCTGCTTGCCTTGCTGGTTGGTCAACGCGCTGATCGCCTCGGCGGCTGGATCGGTAATCGCGAGCATGGTCATCATCCCTTCGGTTAGCGTGCGCTCGTCACTCCGACGGTAGGCGCCCGGCGCGCCCGTGTCAGGGGGGAAGGGGTGAAAGCCGATACCGGCTGACGGTCGCGATCCGCGCACGACGAGCGCGCCGTGCGGCTGTCACCAGCGCATAGTCGTTTCAGCGGAAGCGGACGTGCACCGTCGCCAGGCCGAAGATCTTCCGGCCCCCGGACTTAGCGGCGACGATGATCACGCCGGAGCGGGTCTCGGGATCCAAAGACTTGATCCGGCCGCTGAATTCGATGTCCGCACCCTTTGCGGCGGACACGATCGCGGGCTGGGACAACCGCACCGCGTACCGGGTGACCGCGCCGGGGTCGCCCGACCACGCCGAGGCGAAGCCGGCGCCCAAGCCCATGGTGAGCATCCCGTGGGCGATCACGTCGGGCAACCCGGCCAGTTTGGCGATGCCCTCGTCCCAGTGAATCGGGTTGGCGTCCCCGGCCACGCCGGAATAGTTGACCAGGTCGCCGCGGGACAGTCGGGCGTGGCGCACCGGTAGCTCGTCGCCGACCGTCAGGTCGTCGAAGGACCGCGTCCCCGGCGTGCGGGCAGCGCCTGCCCCGGCGATCCGAACCTCGCCTTCGGGGCGGACCGTCTTCTCGTAGGCGCCGCCGGAGTTGCCGATCGCCACGAGGTCGACGTCGTGCATCATGATTTTCGGCGCGGCCAATTTGACCGCCGGGTCGACGTCCTCGGCGGTGACGCCGACGACGGTGGTGTGCAGGGTGTGCACCCGCTCGCCGGCGGTGTCGGTGAAGGTGTTGGTCACGGTGATCAGGTCTCTTCCGGCGAACCGGCGCACCGACGTCAGCTCGACGTCGACGCGCAGCTCGTCGCCGGCCACGATCGGGCGGTGCTGCTCGAAGACCTCTTCGGTCTGCATGTAGGTGTCGTATCCGACGACCACCGATTCGAACATACGGCGGTTACAGGCCATGCCCGGCACCGAGGTGAACGTCAGCGGCGCCACCAGACCCGCATACCCCAGGTCGGCGGCGGCGGCGACATCCCAGTGCGCGGGGTGGTAGTCCTG
>NZ_JBYCKY010000261.1:0-7657 GCF_057473605.1 Mycobacterium sp. TH-M82
GACGCCGGCGATCTGGGCGACCTGACCGTCCTGCACCCGGGCGCTGTGCCAGAGCAGCCAGGCGAGGCTATTGGCGCTCGGAGTGGGCCGGTAGCCGGCCACTTCGTCGGTGAGGCCGTCGGTGAGTTCGTCGACGTGTTCGATCAACCGGGTGAACGCGTCCCGCAGCAACTCCCGGGCCGCGGTGTCGGCGCTGGCCATATAGGTGACCCTACGCGTGGGGCCGGTGACTGCTCCTTCATCACCCGAGACAGTTGCCAGGCAGCAGCGCCCCCTGGTAGCCACGGGACCTTGTCGTGTAGCATCACGCCCGGCTCCTGATCGTGGGGAAGGGTCTCTCAGTGAGTAGCAGGTTGCACGTAGTGCTTTTGGCGGCTATCGCGCTCGCCCCCGTATCACCGTCCGCGTCCGCCGCCAAGCCCATCGATATCACGCTGCTGTCCAATGAGTTCGCCGTCGTCATGGACGGCACCGGTGTCCCCACCATGCCCATAGATCTGCTCAAGACCGTGGTCGATATGCTCAACTACTTGTTGGGCACCGAATTCGTCGTCGGTTCCAACGTCAACAATCTCACGACACCCGAGACGCTGCACACCGGCACCTACATCCAGGGCGAGGAGATTTTGCTGGCGGAGTTGCAGAAGCTCATCGACGATGCCGTGACGATCTTCGGGGTATCCCAGAGCGCCGGGATCGAGGGCATCGCGCTCTCCGCGATCGCAGAGAACCCATCGGCCTACCCGTCGGATCTGCACATTGTGGCGTTGGCGCCGCCGTCGATGCCGCAGTACGACGGTGGCGCGGGGCTGTTCCAGAACCCCGCCGACGAGTGGTTGATGAAGCTGCTCTATCCGAGCATGACGCAGCCGTTTCCGACCGACAACGGCGGGTACACGGTCGATGTCTACTGCGGCATGTACGACCCGGTCTGCGACGAACCGACCAAGTTCGACCTGATCTCATGGTGGAACTCACTGCTCGGTCTGTTCGATATTCACCTCGGCTACGCCGCCCTGACACCCGCCGAATTCACCTACGAGATCGATCACGCCCAGGAGCTGACGTCGATCTCCACCGAGTCGACGCACTTCTACCTGATGCCCGACATCTACAACTTCGGCACCGCCGCCAACCCGGATTACCAACCGTATCTGCCGATACTGAGCTGGGCGACGTTCAGCAAGCCGCTCTACGACCTGCTGGAGCCTACGATGGCGGCCCTGGTCAACGCCGGCTACGACCGCGCCGACCACCCACTGCCCGGGTCGATCCCCCTGGCGGCCGACACCTTCGCCGGACCATGGTTGTCGGACTTATGGCAGGGCGTCACCGCTGCGCTCGCACACCTGGACCTGTTGAGTCTCTGAGGGGACTTACCTGGCCCATCGTTCCAGAGTGCGCAGTGCGCTCTTGTAGTCCTGCACGATCAGCGCCCTGCCGTCGATCTGCGCGGCGGCGTTGCCGGCGCTCAGCGCGGCCTCGTACACCCGCACCACCTCTTCGGCCCGCGCGATCGTCTCGGCCGTCGGCGTGAACGCGGCGTTGATCACCTCGACGTGGGGCGGATAGAAAGTCGCCATGCCGTCGAACCCCATCCGGCGCGCGTGGTCGGCCGCCGATGCCACCTGAGGAGAGTCCCGCAGCTGCGGTGTCAACAAGAAGTCGAACACCGGCACCCCGAACGCTGCTCCGGCCAGCACCATTTTGTTCTTGGCGTAGTGATAGGCGTCGGCGAACAGCGCCGGTCCGTCGAACGGGGTGATTCCCGCGTCGACAGCCAGATCGAACGGACCGAACAGCAATCCGCCGAGCTGCGGCAGTGCCGCGATCTTGTCCAGCTCGAGCACCGCGCGGGCGGTCTCGATCACCGGCACCAGCTGAGTATCGGCACCGGCGTCGCGCAGGACGGCGCGCACATCGTCCAGCTCGCCTGCCGTGCCGGCCTTCGGGTATGCCACGACCGCGGCACCGGCTTTCGCCACCGCACGCAGATCGGCTTCGCCGTGCGGTGTGGCCAGCGCATTGACCCGCGGGATCGCCAGCCGGCCACCCAGATGCGCCAGGTCCGCCAGCTGGGCGACCACTTTGGCCCGGGCTTCGGCCTTGCGCGGCTCCGGCACGCTGTCCTCGAGGTCCAGCAGCACCGCGTCGGACGGGATATCGGGGACTTTCGCCCACTTGTGGGCGTCGAGGATCGGCGATTCCAGGATGCTGCGCACCCCTCGCAACTGCCCGTCAGCCCGGTCAGTCATCGCCGATCACGCCTGTGGCGCAAAGCTTGTCGAAGTCGGCATCGGCCATGCCCAGCCAGTGCTTGCACACCACGTCGTTGTCGGCGCCCAGCGCCGGCCCGGTGCGCCAGACCGCTCCGCCGTGTGAGTGCATTTTGGGCACCACCGCCTGCATGCGGACCCGGCCGAGCTCGTCGTCGGGAACGCAGATGATGGCATCCCGTTCGGCGTAGGTGGGGTCGGCGGCGATATCGTCCATCGAGAAGATTTGGGATGCAACCACTTCCGCGTCTGACATGGCGTGCAGGGCCGCTGCGGCGCTGCGCTGCCCGATCCACGTCCGCAAAGCGTCGTCGAGTTCCTCGCTTCGGGCGACCTGCTGTTCGACGGTTTGGTAATCCTGGGCGGGGAGCCCGAGCAGCCGGGCGACGTTGCGCACCGACCGCACCGTGGCAGAGGTGACGGTGATCCACTCGTCGTCGGCGCTCAGGTAGGTGTTGACCACCGCAGCGGGCGCGATCGCCAGCCGGTTGCCCGACCGGCCCGGTGCCACACCGAGCTGGTCATGGGTGATCACCTGCCATTCGACCAGGCGAAACAGCGGCTCGAACAGCGCCAGGTCGATCCACTCTCCGCAGAAATCCGGGTCGTGGGCCTTGCGGTAGGCCGCCGCCAGGATACCGAACGCTGCGGTGAGCGCGGTCACCGTGTCGGCGTGGGAGAACCCGGTGTGCACCGGCGGGCCGTCGGCAAAGCCGGTCAGATGCACCACGCCGCTGCGTGCTTCGCCGACCTTGCCGAAGCCGGGCGCGTTGCGCATCGACGTGTTCGCGCCGAAGCCGGTGATCTGGGCGTAGATCAGCGACGGATTGAGCTGGTGCAGTGCCGGCCAGTCCAGCCCCCACTTCGTCAGGGTGTCGACACGCAGGTTGGTGATCACCACGTCGGCCCAGCCGGCCAGCCGCCGGGCCACGTCCTGCCCGGCCTGCTGACGCAGGTCCAGTGCCAGGGACCGCTTGTTGCGGGCGGCCACCTTCCACCACAGGGGCACGCCGTCTTTGGCCGGCCCCATCTTGCGGCCGGTGTCGCCGACGCCGGGCGGTTCGACGTGGACGACGTCCGCGCCGAGGTCGGCGAGCAGCGTACCGGCCAGCGGGCCGGCGATCACGTGGGCGAACTCGACCACCCTCAGCCCGGCCAGGGCAGCGGTGGATTCGGCCTTGTCCGCCATCGTGGTCACCTGCCCTGCCAGTTCGGTTGCCGGCCTTCGCGAAACGCCGCCGGCCCCTCCAGGGCGTCGGCGCTGCGGTAGACCTTCTCGAACAGCTCGTCGGCCGCATCCCACGCCGCTCTGACTCCCATCTCGGCGGCCAGTCCGACCATCTGCAGCGACGCCTGCACGGTCAACGGCGCGTTGCCACGAATCTTCGCGGCGAGGGCGTTGGCTGACGCTATCAGCTCCGCGGCGGGCACGACCTCGTTGACCAGGCCGATCTGGTGAGCGCGTGCGGCATCGATCGGGTCCCCGGTGACCAGCAGTTGCAGCCAGACCCGGCGCGGGATCATCTGCGACAGCGGCACCGACCACGGTGCGCCGCGGCCGACCTTGGCCTCGGGCATGCCGAATTGCGCGTGGTCGGCCGCGATCACCAGATCGGCCATCTGGGCCAGCAGAAAACCGCCGCCGAAGGCGACCCCGTTGACCGCGGCGATGAGCAGCTTGGAGAACGGCACGGTGCGGCGGATGATGGGCATGTAGTCCGGTGGTGGCACCGAAAGCCGTTCGGCAGCCATCTCTTTGAGGTTAGCCCCGGCACAGAAGGCACGCTCTCCCGCGCCGGTGAGGACGACGACCGAGACGCCGGGGTCGGCCTCGGAACGCTTGAGGCCGTCGAACAGCCCGGCGCGGATCGCAGCCGACAACGCGTTGCGGTGGGGCCGGTCGTCGATCGTCAGCGTCGCGATACCCGAATCAACGTGATAGTGCACGGTTCCCGTCATGTCAGCCCCTCATGATGTGGGTGTTGCGCTGCGCGAGCGGACGGCGCCGGCGCCGGCGGTACAGGCGCAGCCGCTCAGCCAGTTGCTGTCTCAGTTCGCGGCCGGGAACGACGTCGTCGATGTACATCTCGGCAGCCGGCCCCCATACGCCGATGTCGCGTGCGTACTCCTGCTGTTTGGCCGTGACGAACGCTGCCCGCTCATCTTCGGATAACGCAGCGATCTTCTTGGCGTAGATCGCCTGCACGGCCGCGGCCGGGCCCATCAGGCCCAGCTGGGCCTGTGGGAGCGCGATCGTGCAGTCGGGCTGAAACGTCGCACCCGACATCGCCATGTAGCCGGCCCCGTAGGCCTTGCGCAGGATCACGCAGATCCGCGGCTGAGTGGCCTCGGCGACCGCCTGCAGCATCTTCTGGCCGCGCCGGATGATAGCCGCCTTCTCGCATTGGCTGCTGACCATGAACCCGGGGACGTCCATCAGAAACACCAGCGGGATGTTGTAGGCTGTGCAGGTCGAGATGAACTGGGCGCCTTTCTCCGACGAGTCCTGCATGAGGATCCCGCCGCGCACCTTGGGTTGGTTGGCGACGATGCCGACAACCATCCCGTCGATCCGCGCGTAACCGGTGACCAGTTCGCCGGCGTAGTGCTTCTTGATCTCCAAGAAGCTGCCGGCGTCGGCGATGGCGTCGATGACCTTTGCGACGTCGAAGAATTTCCGCTCGTCGGCGGGGATGACGGATTCGAGTTGCGCACCCTCACCCGCGGGTTGGAGCGCGTCGCAATCCGGTGGCCGCTCGGTCCAGTTCGACGGCATCAGCGCCAGGTAGTTCTTCACGACGTCCAGCGCCGCGTCCTCGGTGTCGACGAGCACATCACCGAGTCCGCTTCGGCTGCAATGCATCCGGGCTCCGCCCAGCTGTTCGTCGTCCACCTGCTCCCCGGTGGCCGCGGCCGCCTGACGCGGCGAGCCGAGGTAGACGCTGGTCCGGCCGTCGATCATGACCACCAGGTCGCAGAACGCCGGCAGGTATGCCGCTCCGGCCGGTGAGGGCCCGAAGTTGACGCACAGCTGAGGCACGACGCCGTTCATCCGCGCCATGTTCCAGAAGATGCGCCCGGAGTGGTCGCGGTCGACATAGAGCCCGTACTGCTCGGAGATGCGCGCCCCGCCGGAGTCGACCAGATAGATCATCGGAATCCGGTAGTCCAACGCGACTTCCTGGATGCGCTGGATCTTACGGACCGTCTTGACACCCCACGTGCCGGCCTTGACCGACATGTCGTTGGCCATCACCGCGACCTGCCGACCGCCGACGTGTCCGACCACCGTCACCACCCCGTCGGCCGGCAGCGCCGGGTCGTCGTGTCGGGCCAGGATCCAGTCCTCGATCACGAAGCCGGGGTCGAGCAGCCGCTCCAGCCTCTCGCGCACCAAAAGGCTGCCGCGTGACCGCAATTCGGTTTTGCGCGATTCCGATCCGCCCTGGCGGATCCTCATCCGCAGGGCATAGACCTGGGCGTCCGGGCTGACGTCGTCAGCGGCTGCTTGGACGCCGAACACGTTGTCGTCGTTTCTGTTCACCACAAGAACTCACCGCCCAGGTATCGGGTCGCAACGCGTGCCGCGTGCAGGACGACCGGACAGTAGCCCGCGATGTCGGCCTCGGTGAACCGCTGCACCGGCCCGGCAACGCCGACCGAGGCGACGACGCCACCGGTGGGCCCGAAGACGGGTGCGCTCACTCCGGCCACGCCCCAGTCGAGTTCCTGGGTGCTGATCGCCAGGCCGGTCTTGCGGGTGGCCCCCAGAGCCTCAGCGAGCCGATCAGCATCGACCAGGGTGTGATCCGTCGGCGCGGCACGCGCCGAGGTCAGGGTCTCTTCGATCGCGTCCGGGTCGAACGCGAGGATCGCGCGCCCGCCGGAGCCGACGTGCAGCGGCGTGGACATGCCGACCTGTAGCTGCCAGATCACCGAATGCCGCGTGGGCGCCACGGCTACGCAGGTCCGGTTCAGCGCCTGCGGCACGAATATCGCCCCGCTCTCCCCGGTGCGATCGCGAAGCTCCTCGATGACCGGGGTCAATCGATCGACCACACCGAGCCCGCGCAACGCCACCGCCGACCAGCGCAGCACGGAAAGGCTGATGCGGTAACGATCGCCCACCCGGTCGAGCAGCCCCTCATCGGCGAGGTTGCCCACCAGCCGGCCACACGTCGTCGCGGGCAGACCGGCAGCCGACCGGATCTGCGACAAGGTGAGCTCGGGGGCGGTGAGGCTGAACGCGTCGAGCACATCCAGCACCTTCCGCAGCACCAGCGTCGGCTTGGCCGCCCTGCCGTTACCCTGCGCCCTGGCCGGACCCTTGACGGTGATACCCACATCGTGGAGTCTGTATCCACAACATGGTTCCAGTCAAGGGAGGACAGGTGGCCGAGCCAGAAGGCCCGTCATCAACGGGCGCGCGTCGCCGGGTGCGGGTACAGGGCCGCAAGTCGGCCAAGCTGCAGGCACACCTGGAAAGTCTTGACCCGGGAGTGGCCGGATGGGTCGACTCGTTCGTCTTCGGTCAGGTCTGGGACCGCCCCGGACTCGACGAAACCGAGCGCACGCTGATCGCCATTGCGATGCTGGCCGCGACCGAGCGGCCGGACCAGTTGCGCGCCTATCTGTTCGGCGCACTGGACGGCGGCGTTTCGCCGGCTGCGGTACACGAGGTTCTGGTGATGTCGACGGTGTATGCCGGATTTCCCGCCGCACTCAACGCACTGAGGTTGTGGCAGGACGTGTTGAGATCGGCGGAGGCACAAGGCATCGTGGTGGACAAGACCGGCTTGCCGCCGGCGACACCGGGCGGTTGATCCACAGCGGCGCAGTTCACCCTTCATCTGATCAACCCTGGCGTCAGGCAGCGACATGGTCGTAGATTGATCGGGTGACCTACGACCTTGTCATTCGCAACGGCACCATCGTCGACGGCCTGGGCGGCGAACCATACACCGGCGACGTCGCCGTCACCGGCGGCGTGATCAGCGCACTCGGGACGGTCGACGGCACCGGCAAGCGGCAGATCGACGCCACCGGGCTGCTGGTCACCCCGGGCTTCGTCGATCTGCACACCCACTATGACGGCCAGTCCATCTGGTCGGACCGGCTCAACCCGTCGTCGTCGCACGGCGTCACGACGGTGCTGATGGGCAACTGTGGGGTCGGGTTCGCACCGTGCCGAGCCCAGGACCACGACGTATTGGTCGACGTGATGGCCGGCGTCGAGGACATCCCCGGTGTCGTGATGACCGATGGGCTGCCGTGGACCTGGGAGACCTTCCCGCAGTACCTGGATGCGCTGGACGCGGGCAAGCGTGATATCGACGTGGCGGCCTACCTGCCGCATTCACCGCTGCGGGTGTATGTGATGG
>NZ_JBYCKY010000262.1:0-2317 GCF_057473605.1 Mycobacterium sp. TH-M82
GCCGGCGACGAACGACGGGCGCAGCGGGCGGTCGGTGAGCCGGCAGGTCAGGACCGCGTCGGTGGACGGCCGGCCCTCACGCCGGAAGAACGACCCGGGGATTCGTCCGGCGGCATACATCCGCTCCTCGACGTCGACGGTCAGCGGGAAGAAGTCCAAATGCTCTTTCGGCGCCTTGCTGGCGGTGGTCGCCGACAGCAGCATGGTCTCGTCGTCCAGGTAGGCGACGACCGCCCCGGCGGCCTGCCGGGCCATCCGGCCCGTCTCGAAACGAATGGTGCGGGTGCCGTAACTCCCGTTGTCGATGGTGGCGGTCGACTCGAACACGCCCTGTTCAATTTCAGCTACCGACATGAATGTCCGTTCTGGGCTCAATCGGTTGTTTCGCTTCGCCCCGCGTGGACCCCGAGAACCGGATGCGGCCACGGTCGTCGATCGAAGCGGCCGGCTCTGTCCCGAACTGGGAGCCCGGCCGCCACTACCGAAGACCGCCCGATACAGGTTCAGCTGCCCGGTGATCGTATCCCGTCGTGACGAGCCGGAGCGGAGCGCGCGAAGCTGCGCGGCCCACACCGATATCCCGGCCTATGCTGCCTAGACGGCCTGGAACGGCCTTACTCTACACGCTTTGATAGCGCGGATTCAGTTCACGTCCTCCACGCACACCGTGAACCTGCGGTCGTCGTAGGCGTAGCCCAGGCCACTGGCGCACTGGTCGACGTTGGCCGCATCCTTGAGGATCTGGGTGGCACGCTGGCGGTGCGGCGCCGACGTGTCGGTGCAGTCCACCCGCGCCGGGTCGGTGTTGTGCTCGGGGTCGACACTCATGCAGCCGCCGACCACCCAGTCGATGTCCAGGCAGGCGGTGCTGGCCGACCTGCTGAACGCGTTTCGCATCGAATAGGAGGAGTCGACGTCGGCCGGGCACTGCTCGCCGTCACCGCCGTCTCCTTTCACCACAACCACCACCTTGAAGTTGGAGGTCGGGCTTCCGCAGACCGCCTCGGTCGCCGTCGGCCGGTCCGAGGTGCCGCCGACGTGCAGACAATCCCCCACCTTCAGGTCCGCGGTGTTGGCCGCCGACGAGCACCCGGTCAACCCTGCGGTGATCAGTGTGCTCACAGTGCTCACAGTGCTCACAGTGGCTGCCAACACGACCCTCCCCCGCAAGCGGGCGGTACCCCCCGTCAGGACACGCATGGCATACGACGTCAGCGCCGCAGGCCCAGACGCTCGATGAGCGACCGATACCGCTCCACATCAACCTGAGCCACGTATTTGAGCAGTCGCCGCCGCCGCCCCACCAGCAGCAGCAGACCGCGCCGCGAGTGGTGGTCGTGTTTATGCACCTTGAGGTGCTCGGTGAGGTCGGTGATCCGTCTGGTCAGCAATGCGACCTGCGCCTCCGGCGATCCGGTGTCGGTCTCATGCAGGCCGTAGGTGCTCAGGATCTCTTTTTTCTGCTCGGCCGTCAGCGCCACGAAGCATCTCCATCAATCGGTCCGCGATCATCGGTATAACGGGCGGCCACCGCGAACTGCAGCACACCCCGCGGCGGCGAGTTTAACAGCGTGGGCACCCGGCAAGCCCAACGAGCCCGTCGACGAAGGAAATTCAGTCGGCATCCAGCAGGCTGCGCGCCTTCTCGGTGTCGGCGTTCATGGCGGCGACCAGGTCAGGCACCGATGCGAACTTCTGCTGGCCCCGGATCCGGGCGACGAAGTCGACCGCGACGTGCTGGCCGTACAGGTCACCGGTGCTGTCGATCACGAACGCCTCGACGGTGCGGGTGCGCCCGGAAAATGTCGGGTTGGTGCCTACCGACACCGCCGCGCGGTACCGCTCGCCCGGAACGATGGTGCCCGTCACCACAGCGTGCCCGAGGACAGTGAACCAGGCGGCGTACACCCCGTCGGCCGGGATGGCCGAATACATCGGCGGCGCCACGTTGGCGGTCGGGAAGCCTAGCTGCGTGCCCCGCCCGTCGCCGCGCACCACCACCCCCTCCACGCGGTGCGGGCGGCCCAGCGCCTCGGCGGCCGCCACCACGTCACCCGCGTCGACGCAGGACCGGACGTAGGTGGAGGAGAAGGTCACGGTCTCGGAGTCGTGATGTTCGGCCAGCAGCGACATCGCCTCGACCGCGAAGCCGAATCGCTCTCCCGCCCGGCGCAGCAGGTCGACGTTGCCTGCCGCCTTCTTTCCGAAGGTGAAGTTCGCACCCACCACCACTTCCACCACGTGCAGGTGCTCGACCAGCAGCTCGTGGATGTAGCGCTCCGGCGTGAGCTTCATGAAATCGGTGGTGAACGGCATC
>NZ_JBYCKY010000263.1:0-1250 GCF_057473605.1 Mycobacterium sp. TH-M82
CGACGACGCCGCCCGGGCGATGATCCTGGCCGCCGAGCGCGGGCGCGTCGGCGAGCGCTACCTGGTCTCGGAGAAGATGATCGCGCTGAACGACGTCGTGCGAATCGCCGCCGACGAGGCCGGCGTGGCGCCGCCGCGACGCGCGATCTCGGTGCCCGTGCTCTACGCGATGGCCGCGCTGGGCAGTCTGCGGGCCCGGCTGAGCGGCAAGGACGCCGAGCTCAGCCTCACCTCGGTGCGCATGATGCGCGCCGAGGCCCCCGTCGACAGCGGCAAGGCCAGGCGCGAATTGGGTTGGCAGCCGCGCCCGGTCGAGGAGTCGATCCGGGAGGCCGCCCGGTTCTGGGCCGCGATGCGCACGCCGAAGGACACGAGCGCGACCGCCCGGCCCGAGTAGGCGCGCCTAGGCTCGGTGGCGGGCCGTGCACGCCGCACGCGCCTGAGGAGGTAACAACCATGAGCCACCCCGAGATCAAGGAACCCAGCGCCGGGCACCCGATCACCATCGAGCCGACACCGGGACGGGTACAGGTGCGCGTCAACGGCGAGCTGGTCGCGGAGACCACCGCCGCGCTGCAGCTGCACGAGGCCACTTTGCCCGTCGTGCAATACATTCCGATGGACGACGTGGTCGCCGAACGGCTGACCCGCACCGACACCAGCACCTACTGCCCGTTCAAGGGCGAGGCCAGCTACTACAGCGTGACCACCGGCGCCGGGGACACCGTCGACGATGCGATCTGGACCTACGAGCAGCCCTACCCCGCGGTCGCGGCGATCGCCGGGCACGTCGCGTTCTACCCCGACAAGGCCGACATCAGCGTGTCCGCTCAGTAGGGGACCCACCCGGGCAGCGCCGCGGCCTGCGCCCGGGTGTCGCTGTACAGGCGCATCGAGACGATCAGCCCCTCGCGGGTGTCGACGATGCACACGAACGGGCTGTCGTAGGCGACGCCGTCGATGGTCGTTCCGGTGGCCTGCGCCTCCACGACCACCGTGTCGCCCTCGTTGACGCAGCGCAACAGGTCGACGGTGACTTCGAGGTTCTGTTTGCGCCGTTCGATCGCCCGCCGGAACGTCTCCTTGTCGCAGGAGGTGCGCGTATACAGGGTCCAGTAGGTGAAGTCGTCGCTGAGCAGCGAGAAGCCCTCGTCCAGGTCGCCGCCTTCGCTGGTGCACTGGAAGAACATCCAGGCCAGCTCTCCCTGCGGGTCGTCGAACGGCGTCGTCACATCGCAATACTGTCCTGG
>NZ_JBYCKY010000264.1:0-11079 GCF_057473605.1 Mycobacterium sp. TH-M82
TCGAGCGGATGACGGGATTCGAACCCGCGACCCTCACCTTGGCAAGGTGATGCGCTACCAACTGCGCTACATCCGCGCGCAACGGACGAGATCGTCACCCGGTGCGGAGGTCAACGATAGTGCACCCGCGCGAGGGCGCACAAATTCGCGCTGGTCGGATCGGCGTGGCGACCGGATGGGTTCGCCCGTTCCCGCTGATCCCGGTGATCATGCTAGGTTCGACGTCGTTCCGGCGTCCGGCAGGACGCGGTTGTACGGTCTCGTAGCTCAGCGGGAGAGCGTCCGCCTCACACGCGGAAGGTCGCTGGTTCGATCCCAGCCGGGACCACCATATTTGAGATGCGGATATATCGAAAGTACGGGCTCGTGAGGGCAGCAGGTTTGACACGTTTTGGCACATGACGACCGAGCGTTGACACGGAGCAGGTGTCAACTCGGGCGCTTCCGGGTCTTCTTCGACCCCGCCGTGATGGACCCGATGGTGTCCGCCGCGCCCCGTAGCCCGGTATCGGTGGAATGCGCGTAGGTCTTCTGTGTGAACGACGCATCCTGATGTCCGAGCCAGGCGGCGATGTCCGCGATGGGGACACCGCGAGCGTGCATCAGGGTGGCGCAGGAGTGCCGTGCGTCGTGCAGCCGGACGTGGGGGAGCTTCAATCTCTTGAGCACCTGGGCGGTTGTAATGGACATCGTTACGACTGGGCGCGGTCGCGGGTCTAAAGAGGTGAGACGTTTCGTTTCTGTCTCGGATGGTGCGTCACGCGCGGCTGGTTTCGGGTGCGGGCTTGAGGCTGGCGGCGATTGTCGCGAGTTGATCGGCGGTGAGGCTCTGCGAGGTCACCCACGCAAATGTGCCGTAGCGTGCCAGCCGTGCTTGGGCTGGAAGCCCTCCGTCGGCTGGTCTGATCTGGATCAGCACCCCGTCGCGGAGCACCTCTTGCCAGCTCTTATCGCCAATCATGGCCCCGTAGTGCTGGGAAGCGTCGGCTGCGGCCGTCTGCGAGATCGAAACGCTGTGGTGTCCGTCGCTGGAGCGGTAGAACAGTGAGACGTGCGCCGGAAATGGCGGCCGCGGGGAGGCTTCACGGAACGTGCAGTGCCCCTGCCAGTCGGTGGGCACGCGATCTGGGACGAGCACGTTGAAGATGGCGCAGCACTGCGCCTCGGCGGGGGTCATGCGGCGCGGGCGGAAGAAATCTCCTAGCAGGGACTGGACCTGTTCGCCTTCGGAGGGCTCAAACTGGAAAGTCTTAGCCGGGATTGGTTCATCAAAGCTGATCGCGAGCGTGGTGATCGTGTAGAACGGCTGCCCGCCGCGGATCGCGGTGGCAGCTAGTAGCACACCGCGTTCCCGGTCTACCTCAAGGTGGTAGCTATCGGCACCGATACTACAGTGCGTGCAAAGTGCGGAACGCACGTGGATAATCGAGCGCCCTCACGGCGCTGAGACCTTCTTGCCGGGGGGCGGCGCGAGCGGTGACGGTGGCTCGACTCGCCACTCGGGAATTTCCGGCCACCCGCAAATCCAGCAAGCCGACCAGTGATGCCGGATCGAGCATGACCTCGAATCTTCGGTCGATGCCTCCGCCAACGCTGGGAGCACCGCGGTCGCCCATAGCTCCCACCGGCACAATCCATGACCGCCACCGCCGACGGCCGTCTACGGTACTGTCGGAGCCGTCTTGTCTTCCACCGTGATGTTCATGGTGGAGCCGCTGCTCCTGGCACCAGATGCGTACCGTCTCTTCGGTCTCCACCGGCCCGGGATCGCCGCTGCGGACCGCGGCGAAGGTGACGGTGTTGCTTGCCGCGCCGCGCCGCTTCTGTTCCTCAAAGTAGGCGAGGAACGCCTCCCGCAGGCGCTGTTCATGGCGCCAGGTGCGGTAGGTCACTTCAACGGTCCGAAACGAGTCAGCAGCACCGCTCAGCAACACCAGCAACGCGCCAAGCCCACCGTCACCACCATCCGTGGGATACGACGGTTCGGGCATGGGATCACAGTAGATCGTAGAAAAACTCACGCAAGAGCATAGAGGCTGTCGTCCTACTCGGCGTCGACCACCTCGCCGATCGCGACGGCGTTGCCATCTGTCACCAATTCGTTGAGCGCCGCGAGCAGCGCACGCAGTTCCCGCTGCTGGTGGCCGGTGACGTTCACCGCGATGCTGGCGTCGCGCGGATAGAGCACGACCATCAGCGTCTCGATGTCCGCCAGCAGGCTCCGCGAGCTGGCTACGGCTCGGGAGATCAGCATGTCGAGGTCGGTCTGGTCAATGTCACCAGGATCGCATGCCAACGCCGTCGAACAGCCGGAATGCTGCCGCTACATGCCGTTACCGTTCGCCGACTAGAAAAGGTCGGCGGCAAGGACGACAGGCACGGAAGCGAAGTAGTCGCCAACCAGTTGCAGGCTCGGGACTTCCAACCCGATGTCGAGTCCACTCGCGGTGGTGGCGGTCAGCTCTTGGGCACCGTGCAGCGCGGCTTCGCTGGCATCAACCCAGCCCTGGTCGAGCGGGACGAAGAACAGCTGATCGACCAAGCTGGACAGGGAGCCGTCGTGGGCGGAAATGGTGTCCTGCGCCGATTGCAGTTGATCCAGGAGCTGTAGTGCGTCGTTGTTGAAACTCAACGGCTGGGTTGCGTCAACTCCGGTGGCTGCGTTGAGGAGTTTGTCCGCTTCGGTGAGGTTTGAGATGGCGGTCGCCAACAAGCCATCAGAGGTGGTCGCGCCAGACAGAGAGCCTGCCCCAGCCTCGACGGAGGAGTTGTGTCCGATGAGATTGGCGGCGTCGAGGACAGGGGCGGAGTAAAAGGCGTCACCTAGCGCTTGGAGGTCGGCCGTGAACAGCGAAGAGTCGGCTACGTTCAAGCCGGAACCGCTGGTGAGAGCGGCTTCGTATGCCTGGTCGGCGTGCAGCAAAGCCGCGCTGGTGGTGTCCCAATCCTGATTGAGGGGATCGAAAAACAGCTGGTCGACTTGGTTGGACAGGGAACCGTCGTGAGCTGAAATGACGGCCTCAGCCGACTGAAGTTGCTGGACAGCTTTCTGCGCGATGCCCTGGCCGAAGCCTGCCCCGACGGCCCCATCAATGACCCCGAACAGGTTGAGGATGGCAGCGGGAGACACGTCTGGTTGAGCGGTGATCAAGCTGGAAGCCTCGGCCAGGTTCGCGCTGGCCTGGCTGAGGGGGTCATCGGCGTTGGAGGCGAGAGCACCGTTTGCCGCTGCGGCAGCGACACCGCCCGGGTCCACCGCCGCAGTCGCGCCTGACAGATCGATACCCGTCCAGTCGTCGAACAGCGTCGCTGCCTTGTCCCAGCCAGCGGTGTCGCCCAGAAACAGCGCGTCGAAGAGGTTGTTGAGCAGCGCCCCGTCTTGCGGGGACGCCAGCTCGACTCCACCCACGTCGATGGGTCCGGTCGCGTCGGGGTTGAACAACGGGATCGGCTGGTCGGGCGAGCTGATCTGGAACAGGTCAACGACTTCTTTACCGTTGTGCGAAAGCGCCAACACAGCCCCGGTGGCGGAAAAGTTGTCTCCGAAGCCTCGCTGAACACTGGCAAGCTCCAGTCCGGGCATCCAGGCGTTGTTGATGAACAGATTACCTGGCTGTTCCAGCGTCGAAAACGGTGTGACGAACTGGTCATTCGACCCGATGCTGCTGAGTCCGATGCCGGGTGGGGGATACGGAACACTGGCAAAGCCGCCCGTTATTGGTGCAGTGCCCAGCCCCAGCGAATCGCTCGGGTCCGACAGCGTGGCCGGGGTCGTTAGGACACCGCTGTCGCTGACGTTGGTCGGCGTCACCGCCCAGCCGTTGATCTCATCGGTGCCGCCGTCGGCGTAGGCGATCCCCGAAGCGATGATCGCCGCGGTTACGGTGACTCCACCGGACAGCGCGGTGCCGACACCAAGCCTGCGGACAGACATCATGGTTTCCCCCTTGTCGAGCAAGACAATCCGAACGCTACACAGACGAGAACGCGCTGGGCAAACGCTGAGACCGCAAGCACTGGTTAGCCAGCCTGTTGGCTAGGTGAGGGGATCAGGCACCCACGTACCCCGCCACCACCTGACCCCAGATGTCCCGCAGCCCCGCCAGCGCCACGTCTCTCACGGCTCGGCGAGTATCGCCAGCGGCCCGTCGTCCGACCAATCCGCCCGGTAGCGGGCGTCGATGACATCGGCGGCGGCGAGGCACCGCTGCCAGCCGTACATCAGGTGCTCCCAGGCGTCCGGGTGCTCGTCGGCGGCGCACAACCTCGGATCGGGATGACCATGCGGGGTTCGGGTGTCGGGGCACGCGGTCGCCAGGCTCAGCAGGTGGGCGCGGATGTCGTCGGTGTCGGGGTTCATGGGACCAGGATGGCGTGTGCGGGTGACGCGAAAGTCCGTTCGGTTTGACACATCGTTGACACATCACGGGACGACACGCCCATACACGACCCCCATGAAAGCCCAGGTCAACCGTTCACGCTGGACTGAGCCGACCTGGGAAAACGCCTCGCCGTCTGCCTCACACGCGGAAGGTCGCTGGTTCGATCCCAGCCGGGACCACCCGCAGGGTACCGCAGGTCAGACGGGTTTGTGGTCGGCGATGGCACTTCCGGAGCCTCCGAGGGTGCCCGTCATAGGGCCAATATCGGGCCAAACCGACACGACCCTAGCCGCCTTCGTGGCGGTCGTATTACTGAACGACGGCTGTCCGCCTTCCTTATCGAGCGGGTCCATAGGATCACGCATCTGTCGGCGAACGTCTGCGCCCAGAGTCCTCTCGACCTTGCCACCTGCCACCTGTGGGTTGTGCGTGGTGCTGTTTGTTCCGCCGGTCGGCTTCCAGGCTGGGCTCGACCAAGGTCGCAATCTCGGCCCCTACAGCAACGCGCTGCCGCCGGAAACCTTCGACCTGGTCATCGTCGATGAGGCCCCCGCAGCATCTATGAGGTCGGGCGCGGCGTGCTGGAGTACTTCGATGGCAGGCGATATCCACTTTGACACGGGCGTAGATTCTTTTCGTCGGACTTGCTGGTCTTCGAGGGAACCTACGTCCGAACTCTTTTACACCGCCGGAAGGACGCGACTGCGACGTCTACGTCACCAACTACGGAAGTGGCACCGTGTCGGTGATCGACCCGTCCACCAACAAGGTCGGCGGCGCCATCAAAATCAGCTCCTACCCAGGGAGGGTGGCGGTCAGCGGATGAGCACGATGTCGATATCGTCGGTGCGCGCATTCGCATAGCTCGTGTAGCTTTCGAACGCCGCGGCGGGGATCACCCCTAACCGCGTGTTCGAGGACACCGCCTCGGGGCGGGCAGGCTCGGATCATCCAGGTTGGCGACGGCGGACAGGGGCGGGTCACCCGCAACATTGTCTTTCCTTCACCGTCGACGGCTGGGGCCGTTGCGTTCGGGCGGTCCTGCAACGGCTGGCGCGAGCGGATGTCGGCAGACGGAACCTTCGGAGAATGGGAGAGCCGAGGCGTCGAATAGCGCAATCGGCGCTGGAAGGGGTCGCGATGTGTCGGAGGCTGGTGTGAGCATTGGGGAGAATGTTCCGCAAGGTGAGGGCAGAATTGTCGTGGGCGCTGCGCCCCACACCGCGGCGGCGAAGCGCCGGAACAGGAGAAGGAGGTAGCTACGATGACGACCGAGATTGAACTGCGTCTCATCGACGCTCCCGCTCCAAGCGGCGAGATTGCGGTCAAAGACATCGCCGCACTAGCCACCGCCCTGCAGGAACTGACGACCCGGATCAGTCGGGACGTCATCAACGCGTCGGAGCCTGGCCGTACCAAGCAGTTCATCGAGGAGTTCTCGCAGCTACGGCTCAGCGCCGTTGAGGCGGGGAGTACCGTGCTGCGATTCAGCCAAGGACCGACTGACACGCTCGCCATCGACCTGCCTGAGCAAACCACGACCGAAGAGCGCTTCTGGGAGGTTATTCGGGCAATCGGGGAGGACCATCGCCCCGGCTGGGTGGGCGACCTCGTCGCCGATAGCGCGGGCAAATTGGTCAAAGCATTGCGGGCCGCAGCGCCCACCGTGATTGTCGGTGGATCGTCGCGCAGTGAGGTGCAGATCAGCACGGCAGGCACGCATGTCGAGACGTGGACACCGAAACGTGTCAACTCCGGTGAGGTCATGACTGCGGCTGGACGGCTGGAGAAAGTCGACCTGCGGTCGCATGAATTCCGGCTCCGCGATGACGTCGACAACACCGTTGACCTCAAACACGTCGAAAACGATGCCGTTGCAGCGCAACTCATCGGTCAGTGGGTGGCCGTGCAAGGGACCGGAATCCTACATGCATCCGATCGGCTGATCGCGCTTGAGAATGCAAGCGTGCACAGAGTTGACGACCCCACAGCCGTTTTCGTCGGCCGGCGAGTCGTCCCCCTCGAAGGGATTCTGGCCAGTGCTCCCGGGCCAGATCCGGAAGGCGGCCTTGATCTCACCGAGGATGAAACGATTGCCTTCCTGAAGGCATTGCGTTCGTGAGACGGGTGGAAGCGACGGTCGTCGACTCAGACGTCTTTAGCCTGCTGTACGTCATCCCATCCGGCGCTGATCCCCGTGTCCAAGGATGGCGGGAGTTCCTAGCCGACCGACGCGTAGTCATTGCGTTCCAGACTCGAGCTGAGGTGCTGTCGGGAGCACGGAACGCTGGTTTGGGCCCACAACGCATGACGCAGGTCATCAATGTTCTCGATCGCACGCCGACCATTCATTCCGACGACGATGTCGTCGACGCATATGCCACCTTGACTGCGGACTGCCGTAGGGCCGGGCATGCACTTCACGACAAGGTTCATACCGGTGATCGGTGGGTGGCCGCCTGCGCCATCGCCAAACAACTTGAGCTGCTGGCTGGTGATCAGATCTACCGCGGCGCTCCGAACCTCATCGTGCACAGTTGACCAGAAAGAATACCGACGTGTCTGATTCCCGTCGCCTGGTCGACAAACTCTGGTCGTACTGCAATGTCCTGCGCGACGACGGTGTCGGCGTCATCGAGTACACCGAACAACTCACCTACCTGCTGTTCTTGAAGATGGCGCACGAGCGCGCGTCCCGGAAGCTCAACCCGCAGCAAATCGTGCCCAACGAGTACTCCTGGCAGAAACTGCTCGACGCCGAGGGAACCGACCTCGAAGTCGCCTACACCAAGATCCTCGTCGGGCTGGCGCAGCAGCCGGGCACGCTCGGAACCATCTTTCGCAAGGTGCAGAACAGAATTCAAGACCCGGCCAAGCTCAAACGCCTCATCGTCGACCTGATCGACAAAGAGAACTGGTCGGCGGGAACCGACATCAAAGGTGACGCCTATGAGGCGCTGCTCGCCAAGGGGGCCTCCGACAAAGGCTCCGGTGCGGGCCAATACTTCACCCCGCGTGACCTGATCGGGGCGATCATCGACGTCATCGACCCGGTGCCAGCAGACACCGTCGTCGACCCAGCCTGCGGCACCGGCGGCTTCCTGCTGGTCGCCCACGAACACGCTGCGCGGGACGCTGTGAATCTGACCCCCACTCAACGCAAACACCTGCGCGATGACTTCGTCACCGGCTACGAGCTGGTCGACGGGACCGCACGGCTGGCTGCGATGAACCTGCTGCTGCACGGCATCGGCACCGCCGACGGCGATTCCCTCATAGAAGTTCGGGATGCCCTGATTGCCGACCCCGGCGAACGCTGGTCGGTGGTGCTGTCCAACCCACCGTTCGGCCGAAAGTCCTCACTGACAATGGTCGGCGCCGACGGCCGCGAGGTTCGCGAGGACATCGAGATCGAACGCCAGGACTTCGTCGTCACCACCAGCAACAAGCAGCTCAATTTCCTGCAGCACATCATGACCATCCTCGACATCAACGGCCGCGCCGCGGTTGTCCTACCCGACAACGTGCTGTTCGAAGGTGGCGCGGGGGAGACGCTGCGACGAAAACTGTTGGCCGACTTCGATCTGCACACCATGCTGCGCCTGCCCACCGGCATCTTCTACGCCCAAGGCGTGAAGGCCAACGTGTTGTTCTTCGATAAGAGGCCAGCATCCGAGCAGTCGTGGAGCACCAAACTCTGGGTCTATGACCTGCGCACCAACCAGCACTTCACCCTCAAACAGAACCCGCTGCGCCGCCAACACCTCGACGAGTTCGTCGAGTGCTACCTCGCCGGAAAGCCGCGCGACGAAGGGGTCGAGTCGGAGCGGTGGCGGCCATATACCTACGAGGACCTCATTGCCCGTGACAAGGTCAACCTCGATATCACCTGGCTGCGCGACGCGTCGCTGGAGGATGCCGACAATCTTCCCGCACCTGAGGTGATCGCCAGGGAGATCGTCGAAGACCTCACCGCCGCGCTGGCGGAATTCAAGGCGGTGGCGGCAGCGCTGGAAGCCGCGGCGAATGGTGACGGTGCAGAGATCCGATGATGCGTGGTCTCGATTCCATAGGGCCAATATCGGGCCAACGGGTCAGACCAGGTGCTCCGACCCGTCCGCTTCGAGGCGCTCCCACCAGCCTGACCAGCACAAACGGAATCCCGCCACGGCGAACTCCGCCTCACACGCGGAAGGTCGCTGGTTCGATCCCAGTCGGGACCACGAGGTGGGCAGTTCCAGCCGCCGTCAACATTTCGCGGACGCTAGGCTCCTACGCTATGACCCAGGAAAGCGAATCGACGCCGAGCGCTGACCAGATCGACTGCACGCTGACCTCTGTCCGCGCCGCTTACGAGGCCCTGAGGCAAATCACCGCGGACCGGGGTGCCATCACGGCCCTGGTGCAGACCGCCAAGGGCACCGCCGTGCTGCACGACTTACGCCAGGAAATCAACCGCCTCAACAAGCTGCTGCCCTTCAAGGGCTAAAGCTGGGCTAAAGCATTGCCGCTCAGGCTATCTCAGGCCATCTCGGGTGCGTTCAAGTTCGCGATGGCGAGGTCGAACTCGCCGACCTCCACGACCTGTGCGCCGGTGTCGTTGACGGCCTTGGCCCAGATCGCCTGGTCGGCCTCCCGGCTCGCCAGCATCGCCGCCCAGTCGTCGAAGCTCGTCGACGACACCGCCCGGCCGGATGCCCGGTCCATCAGCAGGCTGGCGCTGCAGAAACCATCGAGATCCTCCATCTTCGGCAACAGGGCCAGCTTGTAGGTGTCTACCGTCTTGTCCAGGACGGCGGGGTCGGTCCGCAGCCAGGTGGCGCGGACCACGGCCCGGCGGTGCGAGGGGTGATCGCGGTGCAGCACGCTGATCTCCCAGCGGGAGACCTCGGCTGTGGCGTGGAAGACTTCGGTCGCGCGGTCGCGCAGCCCCTGGGCCACCGCCTCACTGGCCCGCAGGGTGTCCTCGTCCCGCCACGACGAGGTGACGATGCACCTGCCGCGGTCGCGGTCGATCAGCATGGACAGTCCGGCGCACCCGTCGGTGTCGGCGAGGGTGGGCATCACCACATCGCGGATGTGGGCGACCCCGTCGTCGATGAACGATGGGGTCGCGTGAATGGTGGAGGAACGGGCGTGCATGTTCGCCTCCGTCTACTCGAGGCGGCGCCCCGGCGGCGCCGCGGGTCACCCTCCACCTTGCTCCGGCAGCCCGAATTCGACAACGGTTACGGTGAGGGTCGGGTTCAACCGGCCCGCCTCACCCGGTCGGGTCGGATTCGCGGTGGTGTTGGGTATCCAGGTCGGCGATCGCGCGGCCGATGCGTCCGCGCAGCGCGACGGTGCCGACGATGCCGGCCACCACCGCGACGACCAGCGCGATCCAGGAGAATCGGGTCAGCCAGTGTTCGGCGGCCAGCCCGGCGAAGTAGACCGCTGCCGTGGTGCCGCCGGCCCAGCACACCGCCCCGGAGATGTTGGCGGCCAGAAAGTGCGGATAGCTCATCTTCAACGCCCCGGCCAGCGGCCCGGCCAGGATCCGCAGCAGCGCGACGAAACGGCCGAAGAACACCGCCCCGGTTCCCCAGCGGGCGAACAGCCGTTCGGCGAACGCGATGTGTCCGGGGCCGAAGTGCCTGGGGAACCGTCGGCCCAGCCGGTCGAAGAGCGGCATGCCGAACCGGCGGCCGATCGAATAGCCGATCGAGTCGCCGATCACCGCCCCGACCACCGCTGCCGCGCCGACCCCGACCGGGTGTACAGCCAGATCCTGCCGCGACGACAACAGCGCCGCGCCGACCAGCATGACCTCACCCGGCAGCGGGATACCCAGGCTCTCCACCCCGACCACCGCGCCGACGACGAGGTAGACCAGCACCGGCGGGATCGACTGCAGCACGACGTCCACCGTCATGCGGTCAAGCATGCCCGACCGGGCGGCCGGCTGACCCCGCAAACAATTCCGTTCGTTGTCCTTGCCCGCAAACCACTGATCTACTACACTCGGTAGTTGTATATCTCGAAAGTACCCGGAGAGGCACGTGATCGGTGAGCGTTCCATCAAGCGAAATCGCGGGCCGCGCAGTGCCGGTAGACCGGCCGACACCGGCTAACCCGGCTGGAAGCCGTGCGCTAGACCCGTGAGCGCGAGAGGGGGGCGCTCACGGGTCGGCTCTGCCGGAGGTGAACCGCGGCTTGCGTTTCTCCTGTATCGCGGCCAGGCCCTCGCGCACATCGGGGCCGTCGAAGCTGATGAACTCCAGCCCGAGTGCGGTTTCGAAGGCCGGCGCGAACGCCCGGTACCAATAGTTGAGGCTGTGCTTGGTGAAGCGGATCGCGTCCTGCGCGCCGTGCGCCAGCTCGCCGGCGATGCGGTTCGCGGTGGCGACCACGTCGTCGTCGTCGACGCAGATCGAGACCAGCCCGATCCGCTCGGCCTCCTCGCCGGACAGCTGCTCGCAGGTCAGCAGGTAGTACTTCGCCTTGGCCATACCCACCAGCAACGGCCAGCAGATCGCTGCGTGGTCACCGGCGGCCACCCCGAGTTTGGTGTGCCCGTCGATGATCCGCGCGCCCCGCCCGGCCACCGAGACGTCGGACAGCAGCGCCACCACCAGGCCCGCGCCCACCGCGGGTCCGCGGATCGCCGAGATCACCGGTTTGGAAAAGTTCACGATATTGAGCACCAGGTCGCGGG
>NZ_JBYCKY010000265.1:0-1119 GCF_057473605.1 Mycobacterium sp. TH-M82
GCGCCGCAATCCACTCCCGCGCCGTGATCGCCCCATCGGCATACAAGCCGGCCAACTCATCAAGACGTTCCTGATCGGCATCGACCTGGGCGGCCAATGCGGAAACATCGGCATCAGCGGTGGCTTTGCCCGCCAGCGCGTCGGCCAATTGAGGTGAATCCAGCCGTGCCAGTACCGCTTCGGTCAGCAGTTCTTCGACCGGGGCGGCGACCACCGTCAACCGGCCACACCCACCATGATCCGGCCCCTTCAAACACACGTACCGTCGTACTCGGTTCTGCGGATTGCTGTGCCGTGCTTGGGAATACAGTCGGTTCTCACAGCGCCCGCAGCGCAACATCCCCGAGAGCAGGTAGGTGCGTGCGGTGCGGGATTTGGTCACCGAGCGTGCCGCCATCCGCGCCAACACCCGATCACGCTCTGCTGGGGTGATGATGGCGGGCCATACCGCCGCACCGATCACCTCCCCGCGGTGTTCCCGCAACCCGGCGATGCGGCCCGAGGACAACACCTGACGCACCGCGGTCGTCTGCCAGGACTTCGCCATGCTCGGGGCGATCTGCGATTCGTTGAGCCAGATCGTCAACGACCGCAAGGATTGGCCCGCCAGATACCGGTCCACCATCTCGCGGACCACTGCGGCCTCCGATGCGCGCACGGTGATCTTGTCCGGTTCATACCCGAACGGGCGCGCTGACCCATGCGGCAACCCGGCCTCGGCGTTTTGCAACATCTTGCGACGGATGCGCGCCGACTTGCGCCCGGACTCCTTGGCGGCGAATGCCGCGAAAATCCGGGCCATGAACAACCCATCGTCATTACCCAAGTCGATATCGGCGGTCACGGTCGCCAGATCCCGCACCCCCACCGACTCGCACAACGTGACGAACTCCTCCAACTCCACCGGACGCCGATGCAACCTGTCCAGGTTGTAGACGATCACCGCATCACGAGCACCGGACGCCAGGTCAGCCAACATCCGGGCGTACTCGCGACGTGGTTTACCGGAGAACGCCGACACGTCGTTGTCGACATACTCGGCCCCGACTGGCCACCCCCGATCAGTAGCGAGCTTGCGGCAGTCCTCCAACTGCCGCGCCACCCCCAACCCCGTCCCCT